>CATMNW010000029.1 GCA_950071875.1 uncultured Erythrobacteraceae bacterium
ACCGTCCGCCGACAACGGTGAATACTCTGACAGGCGTTCGGCGATGCGGCCAGATCCTTTGGTCTCCTACCTCAATTTGCGCTCGCCCCCTTAAGCTTCGTGGCAACGCTGCTGACGGTGGTATCCATGGCTGCACTGGGCCTAGGCGTGGGTGTGCGCAATCTGGGGAATGCCGGTCCCAAAGTGATTACTACGGTGGTTTTGTCATTGATCGTGCTTGCTCGAGTATCGCTGATTGCGATCTGGATCAGCGGAGCATAGATCCACCTCATCCGGCCGCCAGAGCAGGTTCGAGGTTCCCGGTCATATCGAGATCTTCTCATAACGGAAGCCCCGGGAACAACACGAATATCCCGCAATGCTAGGCTGCCCGGTCCGTCCTTTCCGGCTGTCGCACGTCGACGATCCGCAGGCAGCGTTCCTTGCCATAACGATCGGGCCAGTTGATCGCAGAACCGGCTTGCATTCCAATGAGACCGGCGCCCACGAGGGTCAGCACGGAGAGACGGTTCTGGTCCAGGTTCGCATCGCGCGGCCATACCAGTTGAACCTTGCGCCGGTCACCCGATCGCTCGTCGACGAATTCGACCTCGGATTGCATGGTCACAACGTCATGAGGTAGGTCTTCGGCTGCCACGACATTAGCGCGATCCAGTTCCTCGCACAGTTTTCCAGCTACATCCGGACTGCGCTCCTCGATGGACATCGCCAGTTCGTAGAGCGCGTCCGCTTCGGTATCGATAACATGAATGATCGGCTTTTGGCCGTTTTGGGAAGTGGTCATTTTTCGTAACTCGCTAGAGAGCCGCAAGAGAATCTCGGCTGGGCTGAAGATCGTCCGGGAGCCTCGTCCCGGACCGGATCACGGCCGTCGAGACGAGGCGTGCGCCCGTGCGGGCAGCTGACCTGCGTGCGCGAATTGTCGGTCAATGTGCTGCAAAAAGACCATGAGCCACATGTGGGCGCGATCTTCGGTTTAGTCAAATGGCATAAGACCAATCGCCTCGTCGACTATTTCGAGACTTTCGACTCCGGAAGGACTATCTAAAGAAAATGATGAACTTTCCTTCTTTCGGATCTAGGCGCGGCCCAGATCTCGCCATCGATCTCGGCACTGCCAACATGCGTATCATGGTGCGAGGCGAAGGCGTGGTCTTCGACGAACCATCCCTGTGCTATTACGAGAAGACGGCCGGTCAGATGAAACTGATTGCAGCTGGCCGGGACGTTCTGGAGATGGTCGATCGGGTTCCCGGAACCCATGTGGTCCGCCGTCCCCTTGCCCGCGGTGTTTTGCAGGATATGGACGCAGCTTCCGCACTGCTTGCTCATGGTCTCTCGTCGGTGGTTGGCAGGAAGCGTAGAGGACGCCCCCCAGCCATGATCGGTATTCCGGCGGACGCCACGAAGGCAGAGGCGAATGCATTGCTCGCTGCCGCGGACGATGCCGGCTTCGGAAGGATCGAACTGGTGCGCGAGCCTTTTGCAGCGGCTATTGGGGCAGACCTGCCCGTCCGCGAAGCCCGCGCGTCCATGGTCGTCGAATGCGGCGCCGGAACGACCGAGGTTGCGGTCTTCTCGATCGACGGACAATGTCGTTCGCGCTCCATGCGTTTGGGCGGTCTCGGCCTCGACGAGGCGATTACCGAACATCTTCATCTCCGGCATCACTTCCTCATAGGCAAAATCACCGCCGAGACGCTGAAGAAGCATCTCGCGGCAGAAGGTGCCGAGGACGCGGAAGTGGAAATCAGAGGTCGATCACTGCACAATGGTCTTCCAGGAACGTTGACCTTGCCGGTTTCCGAGTTTCACCCCGTGCTGCAGCGACACTTCGGTCGTTTTGCAGATGCCGCCAGGCTTGTGGTCGGCGAAATATCTCCCGATCTTGCCGCCGACCTGTTGAGCGAGCGCGTTGTCGCCACGGGCGGTGGGATCTGCGCCAGATTCCTGGCTGAGGCGATCACCGCGGAATGCGGTGTTCCCGTGACCATCGCCAACGATCCCTCCGGTTGCGTTTCGCGCGGCCTGATGCGGTTGATGGAGGAGCGCGCTGCCTAACTCTCGACGGCAGCGTTTCGTCCGGGTCGATCATGCAAAACAAGTCCCGCTTCTTTGCAAGCTTGTGGTCGCGCGCCTACGTGCTCCTCACGTTCACCGCCCTGTTCTGGGCCGGTAACGCAATCGTTGCGCGCGCGGCGCGCGAGCTGGTCCCTCCCGTCGCCTTGGCGTTCTGGAGATGGACGATTGCCCTGGCCATCATCCTGCCATTCGCATGGCGCCACTTGCGGCGGGATACACCCGTCATCCGAAGGAACTGGACGATGCTGCTGGTGCTTGGCGCACTCGGCATCGGCGCCTTCAACACCCTGCTCTACAGCGGATTGCAGCAGACCACAGCGCTCAACGCCATGTTGCTGCAGTCGGGCCAACCTGCCCTCATTCTGTTTCTCGGCGCGATTTTCATGGGCGACAGCACGGCACTGCGCCAGATCGTCGGTGCCGCCATCGCGCTGGCTGGTGTGCTCTGGATCATCGCTCGCGGGAACTTTGGTGTTCTCGGCACCCTGAATTTCAACGAAGGCGACCTCATCATCGGCCTCGCCGTGTGTCTGTGGGCGGTCTATGCGGTAATGCTCAGGCGCCGCCCTGCGATCCATCCCCTCAGCCTGTTTGCAGTGACCTTGATCGTCGGCATAGTCGGAATCTCGCCGTTCTATGGGATGGAGCTCAATTCGGAACGATACGTAGTTTTGCAGGAGGAAAGCCTGCTGGCGATCGGATATGTTTCGATTTTTCCGTCCATCCTCGCATACCTCTTCTTCAACAGGGGCGTAGAACTCATCGGGTCTGCAGGAACCGGGATGTATATGAACGTCATGCCAGTTATGGGCGCGGGGCTTGCGATTATCTTTCTAGGCGAACATCTGCGAGGCTTTCATGCGATCGGAATGGCGCTGATAGTTGGCGGCATTCTTCTCGCTGGCCGAGGTAGCAAGCCTCTGGCGGGAGCTGTCGTTTCTTCGAAGACAGACAATATCGAACGACGAAATGAAAGTGAGTGACCGTTTCCCGACACACGCGAAGGATCCCGCATTCGGGCCGACGATCTGGGTCACACGCACGTCGCCGGATAACGAAAAGACTGCGGGCGCCTTGCGGCGGTTAGGGTTCGATGCGCTGGCTTTGCCAGTTCTGCGAGTGGAAGGTCTCCCTGAGAAAGCTTTGGACGAGCCGCCCGATGCGATCGTGTTCACGTCGGTAAATGGCGTGCGCCATCATTCTATCTGCCCGGCACTTCTCGATATTCCAGTGTTCGCGGTGGGCGACAGGACAGCGGCGAGTGCCGCCCACGCTGGATATACCCATGTTGTCTCGGCGGCTGGGGATGTTCTCGATCTGGAGCGCCTGATCGTTCAGTCCCTCCCGCGAGGGGGTCGGCTTCTGCACTTTTCCGCCCACCGGTCGGCTGGAGACCTGACCGGCAACCTTCGCCGCAAGGGTTATCTCGCCACGAGAAAGCCGGTCTATGAGACCCGCGATGTCGCTGTCGCGAAGCTATTGGCATCCCTTCCAGCACCGCACGAGATAAACGGAATTCTGATCCACTCGCCGCGCGCTGGTCATGTGGTGAAGCGCTGCCTGGAACGGACATCCCGGCCTTTCAGAGGCATCGTCTATTGCATCTCCGATGCAGCCGCGGCTCCTTTCGAGGCTAAGCAAGGAATGGATATTCGTGTCGCCGCACGGCCCGACGAAGCCTCGATGCTGGCGCTCATCGCGAACCCTTAACGGAACACAGGAGCAGCCGCATCCGTTAGCGTGACGGATAGATAATAATGGAGATCAACATGAACAAGTTCGCCCCCCTGCTTCTCGGATCCGCTCTCCTCCTCTCCGCCTGCAATGATCAGGAAGACCAGGTCGAAGACCGTATTGAAGAACAAGCCGAGCAGAGCGCGCAGGAGTCCGGCGACACCCCGGTGGCACTCGGTCTGACCGAACGCCAGTTGCTCGATGCTGAAATCCTGGCCGCCGACGGAACCGAATTGGGTGACGTGGAAGCCGTGACGAAAGATGCCGACGGCAATGCGACCGAACTTCTTATAGAAGTCGAGGACAGCGATCCTGATCGTTACGTCGCGATACCGATTGACGGTCTGACCGTGACGACCCGTGGCAATGACACCGATCTTTCGTCGGAGATGACGATGGAAGATATCGGTTCGCTTCCGGATGCGCAGATTCTGTGACGATCGAGCGAAGCAAGCCGGCAAGTCAGCTTCCTACTGCTTCAACGCCCGCCGAAGCCGATGTAATTGAAGAAACAATGTCCAATATGTCCTGCCGCGGCGATGCGGACAGGCCGGTCGAAGTCATCCAGTATCGCCACATCGCCATTTCGAAATCTGAGCGCGGCGAGCGTCGCCGTGTGGGCGCCATCGGTTGGCGAACTTCCGATGGTGAGCCTGTCCGACAGATCGACAGAGATCTTTACCAGGTCGTCTCGTCGGAAGAGCTGCTCGAACGGGTAGACTGATCCGCGCGAGAAGCCCGAAGTTCGTTCTCGCGGGTCGCGAGCCTTTCGTATCGGCATAATGGGATATGCTCGTTCGGCTCCTCACGGTATTCCGAGCTTGGATAGACGACTCCGGTTGATCCGCTGACAACGGCTCCATCCGTCAACTTTGCCCGTTCCTGACGATCGGGAGCCATCAAATGGATAACTTCATGGCCGCGGGCCATGAGATGATCGGCGATGATACGCCTATGGCATCGCCACCAGACCGCCTCGGAACACATCAACGCCACGCGACAATTATCCGCTAGGTTAACGAGGTCCTTGATCGCCGACTGGAAGTCGCCGCTCAACGCATAGTCGGCGTAGTTATGGAAGCTCTGGACGCGCCAGTATCCGTTCAGCGCCGGATCCACATCATCTTGTCGTTTCCTTCTGCCGCCGAGTTTATCGAAGTGTCCGTAGGCGATGTCGTGCTCATCGAGCAGATCGGGGAAAGAATCGATGTTGAATGCGGGACTGGCGCGGGAGCGGGGGAAAGCCCGAACATCGGCCAGCATGTCCACTCCTGCTGTTTTCAGCATGGCAATGACAATGTCCGCATCCCGATTGGAATGGCCGATCGTGAAAACGGTTGGCATCAGCTTTTCAGCTTTGTCAACGCATCTTCCTTGTGGGCTGCCACATGATCGGTCTTGTCGCTTTCGATCTCGTATTGAGGCTCGTCCTTCGAGGCACGTCGCGTATGACCCTTGTAGTCGAAATCCGATTCGTGAACCTTGGAGATTGTTCCGCTGACTCTTCCTGCCTCGGAATTCCAGCTGACATGATCTCCGACTGCGTATTTCGCCATGATGCGCTCCTGCGTTGGGACGATGTCGTTCTTCCTATCAAACGGGGCATAGACAGGAACGTTTCGCAAGGGGCTGCAATGGCTTGTTAGCTGGCAGGATCTGGCGACGGGGTATGAGCCCGGAACGAAGGGATTCTCGCTTCGGGCCCTTCCACATATCAACTACACAGATACCCAATACCGCCGATGATGGCGCACATCGCCGACCAGAAAAGCAGCATGAAGACGATGTCGGGTATCGCGAACCGATCGAGTTTGTCGCGCTTCAACAAGGCATATTGCTGCGACACCTCGTCATCCATCGAAATCAATCCGACATCGAGCGCGCTTGCCTCCTTGCGGAACCACCGCACAAGATCGTCGAGCTGATCAATCGGCAGGTCGGGGTATCGGGCCGACAAGGCCTTGGCGTATGCACGCCGTTCGTCGCGGATCGCACCGCGTTGCATTTCGGTTTCCATTGAATGTCCTGACTGTTGGATGCGGACGAAAGTCCGCTAAAAAGGTCCAGAGTGTCAGGAAAATGGAGGGCCGGTCGGAGGGGGAAGCGACCATTCCGCAGGTGCGTCGGCCATCCGGTGGTAGGATTGCCGGACCTCCTCATTGCGTTCCCATGCGTGCGCCTGACGAACCAAGGCCAGCACTCCGCGCGGTCCGGCGGGTCCATCGGCCGAAGCGCCCAGTTCGGTATCTGCCGAGAGTTCGGCACCACGCCCAGGACCGGTATCGTAACAGGCGGTAGCTTGCGATATTGTCCATGCGGTCGAATCCCGCGCGGTGTCACCTCGATCCGCTGCGGCGCCCTGCGAGTGCAGAAAGGCTGCAAAGACAGCCGTCACGATATGGAAGATCAGTTTCACGCTGCCAGCTCGAACCGGTCGACGCGTGCGAGTTTCCAGGCGGCGCTGTAGAAATCCCGGTCATGCGTTCCTGACAGCAGCTCGCCGTCCTCGAGGAAAATATGAAGCTGGGAGAAGAGGCGGATTTCGGTCAGAGACACGTCTTACCAGATGGTGCGGTCCAAGCTCGGATGGGTGCGAGAGACCGGCAGCAGCAGTCATTTCCGCGAGCGCTCGCAACGTATTGCGATGAAAGCGCCGGACCCGCTCTGCCTTGTCAGGCACGACCAGGGCCCGCTGGCGCAAGGGGTCCTGCGTGGCAACGCCGACCGGACAGCGGTTGGTATGACAGGAAAGAGACTGGATGCATCCGAGCGCGAACATGAAGCCGCGTCCGGCATTGGTCCAGTCGGCACCCAGCCCTAGGACCGCGGCGATGTCGAACGCACTGACGATCTTGCCGGCCGCACCGATTTTTATCCGGTCACGAACCCCGGCACCCACGAGTGTATTATGAACGAACAGGAGGCTCTCGCGCATCGGCATGCCGAGGTTGTCGGCGAACTCGACCGGGGCCGCCCCGGTTCCGCCTTCTGCGCCATCGACGACGATGAAGTCGGGAAAGATCCCCGTTTCGCGCATCGCCTTGACCATTCCCATGAACTCCCATGGGTGTCCGACGCACAGCTTGAAACCGACTGGCTTGCCTTTCGATAAGGTTCGGAGCTGAGCGAGAAAGTGCATCATCTCAAGCGGTGTGGAAAATGCCGAGTGCTCGGCAGGGGAAATGCAATCGACGCCTACCGGAATACCGCGTGTAGCAGCGATCTCCGGGCTGACTTTCTCGCCGGGAAGGATGCCACCGTGACCCGGCTTGGCACCCTGGCTCAGCTTCAGTTCGATCATCTTGACCTGCGGGTCGGCAGCGTTGTCAGCGAAGCGGACCGGGTCAAAGCGTCCCTTTTCGGTTCGACAACCGAAATAGCCGCTGCCAATTTCCCAGATAAGGTCGCCGCCATTCTCACGGTGGTAGGGGCTGATCCCACCCTCGCCAGTGTCATGCGCAAAATCGCCGAGTTTGGCCCCCTTGTTTAACGCCCGGATAGCGTTGGCGCTCAGGGAGCCGAAGCTCATCGCGGAGATGTTGAAGATCGAGGCCATGTAGGGATCGCGCGCGTCGCTTCCCCCGATCGGCACTCTGAAGCTGTCGGGATCTGCCAACGGCTTGGGCTTGGTGGAATGCGAAATGAATTCGTAGCCGTTCTTGTAGACGTCAGAGAGCGTTCCGAACGGACGGTCGCTAACCTCGTCCTTTGCGCGAGCATAGACCAAGGAGCGCTGCGCCCTCGAGAAGGGCGTCTGATCGTCATCCCCTTCGATCAAGTATTGGCGGATTTCCGGTCTTATCTTCTCGAATGCCCATCGCAGGCGTCCGATGATCGGATAGTTCCGGCGCACCGCATGCCGCGTTTGGATAAGGTCGATGACGCCCAAGAGACATAGACACGAGAAAATTGCGAGAACTGGCAATGCCCATGCGTCGCTAAGCCTCGTGAGAGCAAACAGGAGGCCAGCCAGACAGAGGCCGAGCACGGTAAAGCGGGAGAAGAACACTGTTGGCTCCGGTCTCGCAAATGAAGCGAGCATGCCTCGGGCTCGTTATCGCCTGGGCTTGGAAAACATCGATGCTGGAAGTTGCAGCGTGGCGCACATCCCTAGAACGCCCGAAGCGCTCTAGGGATACAGGCGCGCGGTGCTGCTGCCTGCCGGAACCATCACCCCGAGACCATGATCGACCCGTGTCATGAAAAGGTAGTGCGATTTCGACATGGTAATTTCAAGTGGCGCGACTTCGGAATTTCTTCAACATCGGATAATCCTTAGTTGAGGACTGCGACAAGGCGCTGGCCATTGCCGGAGAGGACGAGAAAACCCCCAGCTTCGAGCGATGCGTTCTCGATCAGAGAAAGGGCATCGAGGAAACGGCGCTCTTGCTGCATCAATCCGGCTTCACAGGCGCGCTTCGTCGCAGCGACATTGCCAACCTCGAGCGAGTTGCCATCGAGGCCATATGAACTGCTGAAGCGGTTGCAGCTGGTGGAACCATACAAGCGACCATCGGCCGTGAAGGTCATCGTAGGAGCGGAGATCTGCGCCACGACATCGCCGCCGATCTGGGTTACACGCCATTCGCCGTCCTGCAGGTCAGGAATACCGGCAAGGCCGGGATCGTCTGGCAATGTCATCGATACCCTTATGTCGCCGATATCGACGGTTTCGCTGCGAAGATCGAGCAGGAAAGGTTCACTGGTGCGGAACAGGATTGTGCCATCGGGCTCGCGGATGAAGGCTCGCAGGCCGTAGAGCGGGCCGTCGCTCAAATTCAGCTTCGACACGTCAATCGAGAACGGGATCGGCGGCGATGCCTGTCCGATCGTGTTCATCGTGCGCGAGAGGATGAACTCTTGGTTGCGACCGAGGGTGATGTCGGAAACAACGATTTCCACCTGCGCTTCGGGGGGCGGCGCGATGCGCTCGCGATAGGACAGTGCGCCGGTAATTCTTTCTACCATGACGACCTCACTGCTTTCTGCAGCGGGCTGAATGGTGGCACAGGCACTCAGGCTCATGGCGAGGGCAGCCGATGCTAACAGCAAGTTACATTTCACCGCCATTCTCCCTGTTACCCTCCTGATTTGGGCGGGCGGTTGAGATCGGCGCCGAGCGGCCGTTGGCCGAGCCGTAAGCGTCGATGTGAAGCGTGCGAGTGGGGAAGGCGATTTCCACGTCGAGTTCTTTCAGTTTCCGCATCAGCGCGAGGAGCAGAACCTCCTGCATCTCGAGTGACTCCGCGAACGATGCAGTCCGAAAATATGCGAAGATCTCGATGTTGAGTGCGCTTTCGCCGAAACCTATGAAGCGTGCGCGAGCATCTTCTTCGAGGACATGATCGTTTTCCGCCAGGATTGTCCGGAACGCGGCCAGAACCTCGCTCATCTTCTCGGCATCCGTGTCGTAGCTGACTCCGATCACGTGCTTGAAGAGGAACTGGTCGCGAGCGGAAAAATTCTCGATCTTCTCGCCGGCAAGAAATCCGTTGGGGATCGTTACCAGCGTCCGGTTGATCGTGCGCACACGGGTCGAGCGCATGCCGACATCCTCGACCGTGCCGAACGTATCGCCGATCTGGGCAGCGTCGCCTACCTGCACCGGATGATCTCCGATGATCGTGACAGACCCGACCAGGTTCTCGATCGTTTTCTGCGCGCCGAGCGCCAAGGCGAGCCCGCCGATGCCGAGAGCAGCGATACCGGTGGTTACGTCGACACCGAACGTGTCGAGCACGCCGATGAAGATCATGACCAGCAATGTGAGCTTGGCGATCCGCCGCAACAGCGTGATGACCGATGCGGCCTGGCGCCGCTCCGCGCGGTTCATCCGTTCGCTCGCCATCCGCGCGACAGCATCGATCAGCCTGAACAAAAACCAGCCAAGGGAAAGCCAAGCCGCGATACCTGCGCCGCGCAGCAGCTGCTGGCGAGCGATGATCGAGGCCTCCATGGTGCCTGCAACATAGAAGAAGGCGATTGTCGCCACGTAGAGCGCGAGCGGTGGGAGAGCGGCGTGGATCAAACGAAAGACGGTGCTGCTGCTGTGTTCGGGAATGAGTCGCCGCAGGACCGAGATAATTGCAGCAGCGAGCAGGCGTAGCGCTGCGAAAAGCGCGACCGCTACGCCGATCAACAAAAGCCAGTCGAGGACTGGCGCGCCGGCGACTTCGATCGCCTTTTCCTCGTTTTGTTCCGCGACCTCAGGCGAAGGTGTCCAATCTTCGAGAGCCGACACTGTTTCCGGCGAAATTCGCCATTGCAGTAAGTCCCGTTCCCCTACGGCGACGCGCTGGAGGATAATGGGCTGGTCGGAATCTTCGAGCTGGAACGTGCCGACTTGCTCCAGGAGAGGATCGAGTCCGTCTTCCAAGTCGCCATCGGGAGCGTTGGAAAGCACGGCAAAGGGTCGAAGCATCCCCCCGCTGTCGAGCGCGAGTTTCAATTTTCGAGCGAGATCTGCACCTTGAGCCAGTCCTTCCGACGCGTCGGTCGCTTGCGAGCCTTCATTGTCTAGGGGCAGCGTGGCCGGATCGGGAGTGCCGGCGAAGTAGCGCGCGGCCCGTTCGTAGTCCTCGGCGGCAAGCGCATTCAGCAGCGCTGTTACGCTGGAGCGCGGAGTTTGCCTTTCGAATGTGTCTACGGGAGCTTCGGTTTGCGCTGTTTCGGAAGGCTCAGGCGTCGGAAGCTGGGCTTGCGCAACTGTCGCCCCGACAAGAAGAGCCATGACCGCGACTGCGTGAACAAGGAAACGCCGCAAGATCGAACAAATTGGGTTGGATTTCATGGTCGTCTCTTGTGGGATTGCGCCAAAACCCATGGCTGGTTGCCGTCCTGCAACACGAGGGCACCGGTCGGGTCGAAGCGGTAGCTATCAATCGACTCAATGGTTCCTAGGAAGACCCGTTCCTGATACATCAGCGCTTCAGGACAGACTTTACGCGTCGTCATTGCGATGTCGATCGTCATGGCCGAGCCATCGACGCGGTATCGGCCGAGAAGGAGATTGCATCCTGTCGAGCCAGAAAGCTGCTCGTCATATTCCAGGACCAGTTCGATACGCGAATAATCGATGATCCCGCGCCCGGCGATGTCTTCGACGATCAAGGCTCCGACGAGCGGTTCCGTTGACCTCGGGAGGCCCGCGCACCCGGAGATATAAAACATCGCTGTGATGCCGACCATTCTCACAGACGAGATCATGGCGAGGTGTCCGTCATGGGCCGATCGGCCAATCGAACAGGCGTCCTGACCGGTCTGCGCATAAGAAGCCTGTCCACCAGCCGTGGCAATGAAGCGATGATCACGCCGGCCAAGATAACGAGCGCACCGACCACGTCGGACAGGCCGAAGATTTCGCCCGCCGCATAGCCAAACAACCCACCGAAGACTGGTTCGAGCGCGTAGATAATTGCCGCACGCGAGGAATCGACCCGGGCCTGGGCCCAGCTCATCGCGAACTGGATGTAGGCGGTAGCGATACCATAGCCCACGACCACCCAGAACAGTGTCGGCGAAGCAACCGGCATTGGCTCCCCTGTGGCGAGCGCGAAGGCAGCACACAGCAGCGTGGTGGTGACCATCATCACGAACGCGATCCGCACAGGATCGGCCCGGCGCACGTAATATCCAAGGATGACAACCTCTACCGCGATTGCAACGGCGCCAACGATCGAAAGTGTATCGCCGTAGCTAAGGGTGATGTCGGCTGGCGACAGGCCCGACATGATGGCTACACCGAGACAGGCAAGGACAACTCCGATCCAGATCCCGGCAGCTGCGCGTTGGCGAAAAAACAGCAGCTGAAGCACAGGAACAAGTGGCACGTAGAGTGCGGAAAGAAATGCTACGCGCCCAGTGTCCGTGGTTTGCAGCGCATAGGCCTGTGCGCCATATGCGATGCACGCAGTGGCAGCGACGACGATACCGGCAACCATTTCGGTGGCACCAATTCCGCGGGTCGCACGCGGCAGGACCAGCGCAAAGGCAACGGTTGCCATCAGATAGCGTAGGGCGACAAAGCCGAGCGGCCCTGTAAATTCCATGCCGATCTTGGTCGCGAGAAAGCTCGCGCCCCAAAGCACCGATGCAGCAAGCAGAGCGAGTTCGGGAACGATACGACGGGGGATGTGCAGTCGCTGCATGCCGACTTCCTGTCTCGCTAGCCAAAAAAAACGAGCGCCGCAGATCTTGCGGCGCTTCGACTGCAAACATAGAGGCTGGAAAACCGTATTTCCCTTCAAAGTTTTTCCCCTGCACAATAGAATCTGCGGAAAGGAGACGAGCGTGCCGCAGAAACCCTCGCTTGACCGAATCGACCGCAAAATCCTCGATATCCTTCAGCGCGATGGCCGGATTTCCAATCAGCGTCTTTCCGAGGCGGTGGCTCTTTCACCGAGTGCTTGTCTCGCGCGTCTTCGCAGGCTGGAGAAAGAAGAAGTCATCACGGGCTACAAGGCCCAGGTCGATGCAGCCAAGCTGGGTCCTAACCTTACCGTGTTCGCAGAGATTGTTGCTTCGGCACACGATCCTGCAAGCACGCGAAGGATCGAACAGGCGCTTGCCGACATCCCCGAAGCAATCGAGGCTTATCAGGTGAGCGGGAGCTACGATTTTCTGGTTCGTTTCCTGGTTCCGGACATGGAGTTCTGGACCAATCTAGCAGACGAGTTGGCCGATGGAGAACTCAAGATCGAGACCGTAAGAACCGTGGCCGTAATGCGCCGGATAAAAGGATGGGTGGGGGTTCCTCTAGGAGCGACCTGATCCTCGCGTCTAAGACAAGTGCAGGCTCCGAAATGAATGGCACCGCCAGTTCAACCATGTTCCGTTGGCCCCGGAGCCCGAGAGGCACGCCTTGGGGCTTAGAACATATTTCCTTGCGTATGATCGTGGTGCGGAACCTCTTCGCTTTTTTGATTAAGTTCCTAAAATGCTGCGGAGTTTGGGATGTTTGAACAGTTTCTGGGGCCTGACCATTTCGACATCATGCCTCACCTGGTCGCGATTGGCCTGGCCTATCTTCTGGCGTTCCCGATCGGCTGGAACAGGGAAAAATCGGAAAGGAGTGCGGGGCTTCGGACCTTCCCGCTCGTCGCTGTTGCCAGTTGCGGGTTTATCCAGGCAGCGGAATCCATGACTGCAGATACTCCGGAGGCGATGGCCCGCATTGTCGAAGGTCTGATAACCGGCATGGGGTTTATCGGTGGGGGGGCCATTCTGCGCCTCAAGGATTCGGTCAAGGGCACCGCCACGGCCGCCAGCCTCTGGATTACCGGTGCTATCGGCGCGGCGGTTGGTCTTGGCAGCCTTGATGTTGCGATCATGCTTTCTGTCATAACCGTCGCGACGCTGTGGATCATGGCGCCGCTGAAGCATTTCGGTCATCTTGAACAGGAGGATGGCAGCGACGAAGTTTGCAAGGAGAAGTAACAGCAGGCAGTGGTTTTTTGCGATACGTCGGCTGATATTCCTACATTACGACCGCACTGATGACGCTGATACCTATCCCGAAAAAGGCGACGGCTGCCGGAACTATGAGCACCTGGCCATAAACTTCCTTGCGCGCCAGCGGTCCGTAGGCAGTTTGCAGGACAGTGCCCGGACGATCGAGAACGCTGCGCGGTTGCGACGATGCTTGCCGTAGCATCACACGGGCGGTTCCGAAGAACATGGTGACGTAGATCGCCGAGATTGCGATCGCGAACGCGGCGTGAGCGCCGCCGGTCGCACCAAGCAGGGCAATCAGGAAGATCGCGTAGCAGACAATCATCGCCCGCCATACCGATGCGGGCAGTTCGAACATTCGGGATTCGGACTGCTGTGCTTGCCTCGGCGCTTCGTTGTCGTTGGCCTCGAGCGCGGGAATCGGCACCAGCACATCGGGCAGTGCATCGAGAGACTCCGGCAGTGGCGCCGCGGATTGCGTGCGAAGAACGGTATCAGGCATGGGGTAGGTCCTTTCCTGCGCGCCCTCCGGCAAGTCCATTTCGGCGCATTTCTGTGGCAGTCAGCAAGCTGTCGGCGATCATCCCCGCCCGTGCGCCGACGAGATCGGTCGCGGCAGGATTCCCTTCTGCTTCCCGAAGCGTTTCGTAGAAGAGGTCGAGCCAACGCGAGAAATGCCGGAGTTCGAGGCCCGGAATAGCAAGGTGCTTGAGCATGGGA
>CATMNW010000030.1 GCA_950071875.1 uncultured Erythrobacteraceae bacterium
GCAGGTGGGTGACGGCAAGGTTATCTGCGGCCTGGCCGGCGGGGTCGACAGCGCAGTTGCCGCCGTGCTCATCCACGAGGCGATCGGCGACCAGCTGACCTGCGTCTTCGTCGACCACGGTCTCATGCGCATGAACGAGGCCGAGCAGGTCGTGACCCTGTTCCGCGACCATTACAACATCCCGCTCGTCCATGTGAACGCGGAAGAGATGTTCCTCGGCGGCCTTGCCGGCCAGACCGACCCCGAGAAGAAGCGCAAGTTCATCGGCGGTGCCTTCATCGACCTGTTCGAGGCCGAGGCCAAGAAGATCGGCGGCGCGGATTTCCTCGCGCAGGGCACGCTCTATCCCGATGTCATCGAAAGCGTCAGCTTCACCGGCGGACCGAGCGTGACGATCAAGAGCCACCACAATGTCGGCGGCCTGCCCGAACGCATGAACATGAAGCTGGTCGAGCCCTTGCGTGAACTGTTCAAGGACGAAGTCCGCGAACTGGGCCGCGAGCTTGGCCTGCCCGAGATCTTCGTCGGCCGCCATCCCTTCCCCGGACCGGGTTTGGCCATCCGCATCCCGGGCGAGGTTACCAAGGAACGCTGCGACATCTTGCGCAAAGCCGACGCAATCTACCTCGAGGAAATCCGCAATGCCGGCCTCTACGATGCGATCTGGCAGGCCTTCGCCGTGTTGCTACCGGTCAAGACCGTCGGCGTCATGGGTGACGGACGCACCTACGACAGCGTTTGCGGATTGCGTGCGGTCACCAGTACCGACGGGATGACGGCGGATGTCTATCCTTTCGACAGCGCCTTCCTCAGTCGTGTCGCAACTCGCATCATCAACGAAGTACAGGGCATCAACCGCGTGGTTTACGATTATACATCGAAACCGCCGGGCACGATCGAGTGGGAATAGGCCCCGCGACAGCATCCGCCGCAGTGTCTCGCTTCGATGCGGGGCAGATCGTGCTGCTTGCGGTCCTGGCCATTCTCGCCTTCGCGGGAAATTCGATGATCGCCCGCGCCGCATTGGTCGGGGGCGGAATCGACGCTGCCAGCTTCACGGCTGTTCGCCTCGCGTCAGGTGCTCTGGTGCTGGCACCCCTGCTGGTCCGTAGGGAAGGTCGCTGGAGTTTCTCGGGCGGCGTAAGCCTGTTTGTCTATGTCGCGATGTTTTCATGGGCCTATGTCGAGCTGCCTACCGCCACAGGCGCGCTTATCCTTTTTGCGGTGGTGCAGGCGACTATTCTGGTTACGGGAATAGTGCGCGGCGAACGGGTCCGTCCGCTAGGCTGGATTGGACTGCTGGTATCGCTCGGTGGTCTTGCTGTCCTGCTCGTGCCGCAGGTGGAAAGCGGAAGTTTGCTGCCGTCGCTGTTCATGGCGATCTCGGGGGTCGCCTGGGGCGCTTATACGATGATCGGTCGCAGCGCGGGCGCACCGGGCGTGCATACCGCGCGCAGCTTCGCCATTGGCGCGCTGCTGGCGTTACCGCTTCTGGCTCTGTACGGTGGAATGCCGAGCGCGCAAGGGCTCATGCTTGGCGCGCTTTCTGGCGCGGTAACCTCGGGGCTTGGCTATGTTGTGTGGAACCGCGTTTCGCCTGCGCTGGGACTGGCCACGCTGGCCACGGTGCAACTTGCGACCCCGCTTGTCGCTGCCCTTGGCGGTATCATGCTGCTGGAGGAGGCTGTCACGATCGAGCTTGTTGTTTCGGGCACTCTGATCCTGGCCGGTATCGCCATGACCTTGCGGCGCTGACCGGTGGAACTTCCCCTCGGCGATGATCCGCGCAGCGAGGTACTGCGCCGCCTCCAAGTGCTGCTGGTACAGCGTTTCGGGCATATCGAGCGAGCGGCGGCTGCCTGGCGCAAGCCGGAATGGGTGCTGGTGCAGGGGGTTATCGGCGCGCGGACAAAGTCGGAAATATCGAACGCGGCGACCGAGCGCATGCTCCACCGCTGGGGCAACTGGGAGAAGGTGGCCGACGCCCCGCTCGAAGACCTGCAGACCGAATTGGTCACGCAGACCTATCCCAACATAGCTTCCCAGCGGCTGAAGGCTTGCCTGACTGCTCTGGTGGAGCGTCGCGGGAAAGTCGACTTGTCCCACCTTGCCGGGATGGAAACCGGCGAAGCAATGGACTGGCTCGAGACGCTTCCCGGTATCGGTCGCAAGATTGCGGCCGGCGTGATGAACGCCAGCACGCTCGATCGGCGCGCAATCGTGCTTGATTCGCACCACACCCGTATTCTTCAGCGCATGGGACTGGTGCCGCCGAGGGCAAGTACCGCGCGCGCTTTCGACGCGATCATGCCTGCAATGCCCGGTGAATGGTCCGGTGCCGACTTCGACGAACACCATTTGTTGATGAAAAAACTGGGCCAGACGTGGTGCCGCCCGTCCGCACCCGATTGTGCAACATGTCCGGCACAGGCGCTTTGCGAAACCGGCCGGATGCGCCACAACCCGCAACCATGAAACGTTTCGGTTCCATTCTCCTGTGGTCTGCGATCGCGGCGGCCTTCATCGGTCCCGGTACGGTCACCGCCGCAGCAAGCGCAGGGGCAGGCCAAGGTCCTGCGCTGCTCTGGGCGATCCTGTTTTCGGGTATCGCAACCTACACGCTGCAGGAGTTTTCCGGACGGCTGGCTGTCGCGACGGGTAACGACCTCGCGACCGTTCTGCGACAACGCTATCCACGCGGGTTCGGCCGCGTTGCCACGCTCGCCCTTGTCGGCGGAGCGATCCTGCTGGGGTGTGCTGCCTATGAGGCGGGCAATATCCTGGGCGGCGCTGCGGGCGCGATGCTCGCCCTGGACCTGCCGAAAGATGTGGTAACCCTGATCCTGGCTCTGGCCGCGGGCGCGCTGCTGTTGGCAGGATCGCCGCAGACCGTTGCCCGGGCCATGGCGGTGTTCGTGGCGTTGATGGGCGCAGGTTTCCTGGCCGTCGCTATTTCGCTCGCCCCTGCAGTCGGTCCCCTTCTGGCAGGACTGGTGCCGGAGCCCGGCTTCGCCGATGATCCCGATGCCCTTTTGGGCGTGCTCGCGCTGGTCGGTACGACGGTGGTACCATACAATCTGTTCCTCGGTGCCGCGCTGGCGCGGAACCAGAAGCTGGAAGAAATGCGGTTCGGCCTGGCCGTATCGGTCGGTCTGGGTGTGTTGATTACCACCGCGATCCTGATTGTCGGTTCGGCGCTTGACGGGGAATTTTCCTTCGAAGCGCTGGGCGATGCGCTAGCCGGCAGGCTCGGGAACTGGGCCCGGACGGGCTTCGGGATAGGTCTGCTGGCTGCGGGGATTTCGTCCGCAGTCACCGCACCGCTCGCAGCAGCGATCACGGCACGCGGGTTGTTTGGGTCGAACGATGCAACGGCTTGGCAGGCGAAGGGGTGGCGGTTCCGCGGCGTATGGCTGGCCGTCCTTGCGATCGGGCTCGGTTTCGGCCTCGCCGACATCCGCCCCGGACCCGCGATCCTTGCCGCGCAAGCCTTCAACGGCGTGCTGTTACCACTCGTTGCGCTATTCCTGCTTGCCGCGATGAACGACGAAGCCCTGCTAGGTGAACGGGTCAACGGATTGGCCGCAAATGCCTTCGGTCTGCTCGTGGTCGGCGTGGCGACCATGCTCGGCCTGACTGCCGTCGCGCGAGTCGCGTCGTCGGTGCTCGACTTCGAACTTCCCGATCCCGGACTGATGCTGCCGGCGTTCGCCGTTCTCGGCGTTTTCCTTGCCCGCGCGGTTACGCGTCGCTCGGACAGAGGGCAGCGATAGCGCGCGGAACCGGCATCCTTGCTCTGCCGTTGGAGGGCCAACCCTTCAAGGAGCTAGCATGACCGACCAAGCCCTCGCCAACGCCGACCTTTCCCCCCTGTTCGATCCCGTTCGGATCGGCGCATTTGAAGCGCCCAACCGCATCCTGATGGCGCCGCTCACGCGCAGCCGGTCGGACGCGGGAACCAATACCCAGACTGGCCTCCACGCGCTTTATTACGCGCAGAGGGCCACGGCGGGGCTGATCGTTTCCGAAGCCACCCAGATCAGCAAGCAGGGTCAGGGGTATGCCTGGACACCGGGCATATTCACCGAAGAACAGGTCGAAAGCTGGAAACCGGTTACCGATGCCGTGCACAATGCCGGCGGGCGCATATTCTGCCAACTCTGGCATGTGGGTGCGATCAGTCATCCGGTATTTCAGCCCGATGGCGGCAGCCCGGTTTCGGCCGGCGCCTGGACGCCCGAAGGCCAGGCTTTCGTTGGCGACCGTCACGAAGACGGGCCGCAGGTTCCCTTTCAGGAAGCGCGCGCCCTGCGAACGGACGAGATACCCGATTTGATCGAAGATTACCGGCACGCGGCACGATGTGCGGCACAGGCCGGGTTCGACGGCGTGGAAGTCCACTGTGCCAACAATTACCTTATCGACCAATTCATCCGGAGCGCGACGAACGATCGCGACGATGACTACGGCGGCAGCCTGGATAATCGCCTGCGCCTGATGCGCGAAATCGTCGCAGCGGTGTGCGAGGTGCTTCCGGCAGACCGCGTGGGCGTGCGCCTGTCGCCACAGGGCGGGCCGGGCGGTACCGAAGATGCGGAGCCGGGTGAAACCTATCCCGCCGCGGCCAAGGCACTGGCCGGGCTGGGGCTCGCCTACCTGCATGTCATCCGGCCAAACTCGCATACGGGGGACGGAAAGGATTCCGGCGGCGACGACATCGTCCATGCCATGCGCAAGCAGTTCGACGGACCGTTCATCGCCAATGGCAATTTCGAACCGGAAGAGGCGGCTCAGTGGATCGCCGAGGGGCATGCCGATGCAATAACCTTCGGCCGAATGTTCCTTGCCAATCCCGACTTGCCCGAACGGATCGCGAAAGGCGGACCGTACAACGACCCTGATGAAAGCACTTTCTACGGTGGCGGTGCCGAAGGCTACACGGATTATCCGACACTTGAGAAGGTCGAAGATCCCTTGCCGGCCTGAGCCATGTTGGGGGCAGAGGACGTAGAACGGGTCTATCGTATCCTGCAGCGGGAGATGCCCGGACGGACGCGCGGCGCAAAGGGGCCGAAGGGCCAGCCTGACGCGTTTCGCTCGTGCATTTCCTGCATGCTTTCGGCGCAATCGCTGGATCGCAATACCGCGGCAGCGGCCCGCGCGCTGTTTGCGCTCGCGAAAACGCCGCAAGATATGCTGGCGCTGGATGATGAAGCGATCGCTGCGGCAATCAGGCCATGCGGTCTATACAATATGAAAACCCGAAATATCCGTGCATTCTGCACCGCCTTGCTGGCGGAACACGGCGGCAAGGTGCCGGACACGCGAAAGGGGTTGATGTCGTTGCCGGGGATCGGCCGCAAATGCGCCGACATCGTCTTAAGCTTCACGTTCGGTCATGATGTGATCGCAGTGGACACCCATGTCCACCGCGTGTGCAACCGGATCGGACTGACCGCGGCTAAGACGGCCGACAAGACTGCGGAGCAGCTGGAGGAACGCTCGCCACAATGGACGCTACGTGACGGCCATTTCTGGCTGATCCAGTTTGGCAAACGGATATGCAAGGCGCGTTCACCCGCATGCGAAATTTGTCCTGTGTCGAACCTGTGTGTGTTCTATCTGGCGGGGCAGGCGAGTTGACGCCAACCGCTGCTTCCAACCGGACCGAGCGCCATCCCGCCGGAATTCCGTCCAATCAACTGTCCGCTTGGACGCGGGTGTAGGGTACGAATTCGTCCAGAAACAGCACGCCGGTGAGGAAGCCGCCATGGCGGCTGACAAGCTCGATCTGGTCGGTACGGCACAGGTTGGTGCCGCTGAAGCGTTTGATCACCATGACTTCGGAATCGTCGATGCTGTCGGGGTTCTTCGTGTAATTGACCCAGATGGTGTCGCCATCGCGGTAGGTTAGCGCGGTGCCGTCGATCTGGTTGATGTTTCGGCTGCCGATGGTGCGGATGCACCGTTCAGGCTCGCCGGCAACGCGGCCCTCGAGCATCTTGGCAAGCTTTTCCTCACCACGCGTCATGTCCGCGTGATCATCCGCCTGGACGGCGGGTGCGGCCAGCAGGCCAAGGGCTGCAGTAGCAAGTGCGAGTGGTTTGATCATGGCGAGTCTCCTGAGAAGATTGCGAAACTTATTGGTAAACGCCTGAACGTGGGATGAGTTCTAGGCGGTGCCCCCGACAGTGATCCCGTCGACCAGCAAGGTCGGCTGGCCAACACCTGCCGGAACGCTCTGCCCGCCCTTGCCGCACATTCCAATGCCTTCATCCAGCATCATGTCATTGCCGATCCCGCGTACCTTGGTGAGGACGGTGGGACCATCGCCGATCAGTGTCGCACCCTTGATCGGGGCGACGATCCGGCCTTTTTCCACCTTGTACGCTTCGGTGCAGGCAAACACGAACTTGCCGCTGACGATATCGACCTGCCCGCCGCCGAAGCTGGTTGCGTAGATGCCATCGTCCACCCGGCTCAGCAGTTCGCCCGGATCATCCTGCCCGGCATTCATGAATGTATTGGTCATCCGCGGCATAGGAGCATGCTGGTAGGACTGGCGACGACCGTTTCCGGTGGCTTCAACCCCCATCAGTCGGGAGTTCAGGCGATCCTGCATGTATCCCTTCAGGATACCGTCTTCGATCAAAACCGTCTCGCGCGAGGGTGTTCCCTCGTCGTCGATAGAAAGCGAGCCACGGCGGTTTGCGATGCTGCCATCGTCGATCACGGTCACGCCGGGCGCGGCAACCCGTTCTCCGATACGACCGGAAAAAGCCGACGTGCCCTTGCGATTGAAATCGCCTTCAAGGCCATGACCGATGGCCTCGTGGAGCAGGATGCCGGGCCAACCGGGACCAAGCAGCACGGTACGCTCGCCTGCAGGGGCCTCCACGCTCTCCAGGTTAACCAGCGCCTGTCGGACCGCCTCGTCGACCGCGTTCATCCAGCGGCCCTCGTCGAACAACGTATCGTAGAGATAGCGGCCGCCGAAACCGAAGCTGCCCGTTTCGCGGCGACCGTTGCTTTCGGCGACGATGCTGACGTTCAGGCGCACCAGGGGACGGATGTCGCGCGCCGTGAATCCGTCGGCCCGGATGATGTCGATCGCACTCCAGCTGGCCGACATGCCTGCAGTGACCTGCGCAACGCGCGGGTCCTTTGCGCGGGCAACCGCGTCGATCTTTTCCAGCAGCGCGACCTTTTCGGCAAAGGGTACGAGGTCGAGCGGGCTCGCATCGGTGTAGAGGTGGCGGTTGGTCCGTTCGGGCGGGGCGGCAGGTGCGGCCCCCGTCGGGTCGAGCAGGCGAAGTGTTTCACCGGCGCGGGCAATGGCCGATGCGCTGATTTCGTTGGCGTGGGCAAAGCCGGTCGTCTCTCCCGATACGCCGCGCAGGCCGAAACCCGAATCGCGTGAATAGTCGGCTGTCTTCAGCCGCCCGTCATCGAAAGCGAAGCTCTCGCTCGCCATGAATTGCAGATACAGTTCGCCATCGTCGCACGGAGCGAGAAGTCGCGCGGTAAGCGCCTTGGCTTCTTCTGGGTCGAGCTGGTTGTAAAGCAGGGCGTGCGGGTCGTTTGCTGGCGTCATGACCAGCTATGTAGGTTGCCCGCGCGCGAAACGCGAGGGTTACGGGTGACCCGGGTCCGCGCCCTCGGAAATATCCATCAGCGTCGATTGGTCCACACCGTCCGCCGGGCCCCCTTCCAGCACGAAGCGCCGGTCGCAGTAACCGCAGTCGACATAGCCGTGCTCGTCGATCTCCAGATAAACCTTGGGATGGCCAAGCGCGGCGGCACGGTAGTTTTTCCCCGTGCGGATATCGGTTGCACCGTCACACCACACGCGGCGGGTGGTGACCTTGGACACTTCGGGAGGGGGCAGACTCATGGGTAGGGCCGATAATGGGTTTGACCGAGCCGCTCAAGAGCCTAGGTCAGCGCGCATGACCACTCCTCCTGCCATCCGCATCGACAATCTCGTCAAGGAATATGCTTCGCCCGGACCGGGCGAGCCGCCCAAGCTGGCGTTGAAAGGTGTCAGCTTCAATGTGCCGCAGGGCGGGATTTTCGGTCTGCTCGGGCCCAATGGCGCTGGCAAATCGACGTTGATCAACATCCTTGCAGGCCTTGTGCGCAAGAGTGGCGGCACTGCGCAAATCTGGGGTTTCGACATCGCCGAGAATACCCGCAACGCCAAGCGAAGCATCGGCATCGTGCCCCAGGAAATCGTGTTCGATCCATTCTTCACCCCTATCGAGGTGCTGGAGAACCAGGCCGGTTTCTATGGCATCCCCAAATCGGAACGGCGCAGCGAGGAACTGCTGCGCGCGGTGCATCTCTGGGACAAGAAGGATGCCTATGCACGCACGCTGTCGGGCGGGATGAAGCGGCGGCTGCTGATCGCCAAGGCCATGGTCCATTCGCCACCCATCCTCGTGCTCGACGAACCGACCGCGGGGGTCGATGTCGAATTGCGTCGCCAGCTGTGGGAACTCGTCACCGACCTGAACCGCGAAGGGGTAACGGTTGTGCTGACAACCCATTACCTCGAGGAAGCCGAGCAATTGTGCGACCGGATCGCGATCATCAACCACGGCGAACTGATCGCAGAAAAACCGACGCGCGATCTCATCGGCATGGCGCGCGAGAAGGTGGTTTCGGTCACGGTGGACAAGGATCTAGCCGGACCGATCATGGAAGAAGCCTTCACCAAGGCGGAAGTGCTCGAACCGCGCAAGCTCGAGATCACCTACGACCGCGACAAGGCCAGTGCAGGCCAGGTGCTCGCCATCGTTCAATCACACGGTTATGCGATCGAGGATGTGACTACGCGCGAAGCAGACCTGGAGGACGTGTTCGTCCAGCTTACGGGCGCAGGGTAGGTGCGCTATCGACACCAGTCGATAGCTGACGGCGGTGCCATCCCGCCGCCCCTCCCGGTCACCCGTGGAAGTATCCTGAATGGGAGGCCGGGAGGACCGGCGAACTGACATGGCAGAGGGCCGGACGGATGTCCGGGCCACATGCAAACAGTTACATGAACGCGCGCGGCCCCAGACCGGCATCTTTGACGCGCTGGACCGCCCAAAGATGCGGCTCGATCTCTTCCATCGGAGCCTTGCAGTTGCGACAGCGCCCAACCTGCTGGCCGCCTGCACGTTTTACATTGTCCTGATCGATGCTGTGCTTGCCGACAGCGCAAGCGATACGTCCCAGTCCCATTCTACGACCCTATTCGTCCCGTTTTGGTTATCCCCTGTCGATTCGCGGCATACTGCGGCAGCAGACCGATATTAACCCTGCTGCGCCAAACCGTTCCCTGCTTGCCGCGCAGTGATTGCATGGGCATGACGCCGGCATGACAGATACTCTCCATGATGTGCTGGTGATCGGGTCTGGCGCGGCCGGGCTGACAGCTGCGCTGGCCCTGGCGGAAACCCGGAAGGTATTGGTGCTGGCAAAGGGCGGGCTCGACAGCGGCTCGACCGCCTGGGCACAGGGCGGAATCGCCGCCGTGCTCGATACCGGCGACACTTTCGAGAATCATATCCGCGACACCATGGTAGCCGGTGCGGGCCTGAATGACCTCGAAACCGTGCAGTTCGTGATCGAACGGGCACCTGCTTCGATCGACCGGTTGTGCGAACTCGGCGTCCCTTTCAACCGCGAGGAAGGCGATCTCCATCTCACTCGCGAAGGGGGGCATTCGCATCGCCGTATCGTCCATGTGAACGATGCGACCGGATGGGCGGTGCAGGCCGCATTGTTGAAAGCGGCGGAAGAAAATCCGAACATCACCCTGTTGCCCGGGCAAAGCTGTGTCGACCTTGTTACGGGTCGCAACCAGGTCGAATACTCCGGTTCCGGCCGTGTCTGGGGGGCCTACGCTCTCGACGAGGCGAGCGGGAAGGTTGTCACGCACTTGGCGCGCGCAACGGTCCTGGCGGCAGGTGGTGCAGGGCGCGTATACCTCTTTTCGACCGCGCCACGCGGTGCCACGGGCGACGGGATCGCAATGGCGTGGCGGGCGGGTGCGCGTGTCTCCAACATGGAGATGATGCAGTTCCATCCCACTTGCCTTTACAACCTCGAGGTCAAGAACTTCCTCATCACCGAGGCCGTGCGCGGCGAAGGCGGCAGGTTGCTGAACCCGGTTACGGGCGAACGCTACATGGAGAAATACGACCCCGAACGCATGGAGCTGGCACCGCGCGACATCGTGGCGCGCGCCAATGACGACCAGATCAAGCGCTACGGTCTCGATTTCGTCCATCTCGATATCAGCCACCAGCCGCCCGAATTCGTGGCGGAGCATTTCCCGACGATTCACGAGAAACTTCTGGGTCTCGGCATCGACATGACCAAGGGACCGATCCCGGTCGTCCCCGCGCAACATTATACCTGCGGCGGCGTGAAGATCGGTCTCGATGCCAGAACCGATTTGCCCGGCTTGTGGGCAGCGGGAGAATGCACCGAAAGCGGTCTGCACGGCGCCAACCGCCTGGCGTCCAATTCGCTGCTGGAATGCTTTGTCTTCGGCGAAGCGGCAGCAAAGGACATCCTGGCGTGCTGGGACAAGCTCGACGATCCGCCTGAAATCCTGCCGTGGGATGAAAGCCGCGTGACCGATTCCGACGAGGAAGTCGTGATCAAGCAGAACTGGACGGAAATCCGCCGCTTCATGTGGAATTATGTCGGTATCGTGCGCACCACGAAGCGGTTGGAGCGGGCGGGCAACCGCATCGAAATGATGCGCAAGGAAGTGGAAGACTATTACGGAAGCTTCCGTGTTACGACGGACCTCATCGAGCTGCGAAACCTGCTCGATTGCGCGGGCCTGATCGTTTCTAGCGCGCTCAAGCGGGCCGAAAGCCGCGGGCTGCATTACATCATGGACCATCCGGAAACCGACCCGGTCGCGCGCGATACGGTGCTTGTGCCCTAGTCGGGACTGTCCGGACCCTTGCCGATATGCAGGCTGGACGCCGACCAGTCGCTCCGCAGCATCCAGTCGTCGAGCGCATAGTGGCGCACCACATGCTGGGGAACCGGCTCGAGAAAGAACACGCCGATGCTCTGGCCCAGCTGCCATGCGACCTGGCCTTGCGCCACGTATCCGGGAAGCAGGGTGATGGTGACCGGCTTACCGATATCGGCAACGATATCGAGGCATTCGATCATGCAGCCCGACGGCGAAAGGTTACGCATCGAGCATCGCAGGCCGACACCGTCCACGGTGATATTCACGCTGGTCTGCGTGAGATTGCGGCTCTCGCTTCTCCTGTCCGTCATGAATCGATTCCCGCCATCCCGGCCCCACCAGATGCGGGATGAACTGCCCCGGCCGGAAGCGCTTGTATGCGCGCGACAAAACTTAGGCTGGATTCACGTCTGATTTACCATGTGTGCCACGGCGCGATACTTCGCGATGGACAATGCGCCCGAATTCCGGTGAATTTGGAGCGAGGTATTCCAACGGGGAGACGATACGTGCCGAAGGCAAAAGCAAACGGGATCGAACTTCATTATGAAGAGCATGGCGATCCTTCGCACCCTCCTATGCTGCTCATCATGGGGTTCGGCGCGCAGCTGACCCTCTGGCCCGACGAGCTGGTCGAGGCGCTGGCAAGCCACGGCTACCGTGTTATCCGTTACGACAATCGCGATGCCGGCCTCAGCCAGAAGTTCGACGGTGTGAAGGCGCCGGGCATCGTCAGGATGACGTTGATGTCGAAGATCGGCCTGACGCCCAAGGTGCCCTATACACTTGCCGACATGGCGGATGACGGTGCGGGCCTGCTCGACGCGCTGGGCATCGACAAGGCGCATATCGTAGGAGCGAGCATGGGCGGGATGATCGCCCAGCATTTCGCTTCCCGCCATGCGCAGCGCTGCCTTTCGCTGACCTCGATCTTCTCGACCACCGGCAATCCGAAACTTCCGCCGGCAAGGCCCGAAGCGATGAAAGCGCTGGTAACCCGGCCGCAGAGCACCGACGAGAAAGTGCTGGTCGATCACGGTATCCATGTTGCGCGTACGATCGGCTCCCCGGGCTATCCGTCCGATGAAGAGCGCCTGCGCGAGCGCACGACCGCCAGTGTCCGCCGCAGCTTCTATCCCGAAGGTCCCACGCGCCATCTGTCCGCCATCGTTGCCGACGGGGATCGCCGGCCGATGCTCGAATCGATTACAGTCCCCACGCTGGTGCTGCATGGCGAGGATGATCCGCTGGTTCCGTGCGAAGGCGGCCGGGACACTGCCGCCTGCATTCCGGGCGCCAGGCTTAAGACGATTCCGGGCTGGGGCCACGACCTTCCGCTCGAACTTGTCGACGAGCTGGCCGATGCGATCGCAAGCCATGCCGGATCGGCTGCCGCCACGGTCTAGCGGTCCGGTTTCCACTCTGGCGAAGGCCTTCAGCGGATTCGAAAATTGCGCGCCCGGATTCAGAAGATTCACAAGCCGGAAACGCATTTTTTGCCCGCAAAATTTTTTTCACGGATTCATTTTCCGTCTTGCGCTGCAGCAAACCCCAGCTTGGTCCACGCGTCGCGGCGTTGCAGCAAGGTAGGACACTGATGTTCTCGCGGTGAAACGGTACTTAAATCTTTCTTCACCCTCTTGCCTCCGAGTCCGACCTGATTCAGTATCTAGTGGTCGGTTACCCGGGGGTACCCACAAGACCTAGCGATTGCCGTCTGGCTTCCCATATAGGAGGGCCAGGCGCTTCCACGCCGGGCTGTGGGGAAAAAGGGGATAAGTTTTCACCCCTTCGACCGGCGAAATTGCTAGGTGGGATGGAGCGCCCGCCGACTCGAACAATTGCGGAACACCCGCCGCCCGAAAGCCGGGTGGCGACACAGAAGAAGGGCGGGGCACACCATGGATTTCAAGAGCGGGGACGACACGGCGATGGCACTGGATCTGGATACGCAGGACACCGTGGAAGAGCCCACCACCAAGACGAAGGCAGTCGCAATGGACAAGACCGACACGGGCAGCGATGAGCTGGTTCAGGAAGCCGCAGGCGCAGCGCTGGCGGGCGCAGTCGCATCTGCCGCTGCGCAGGCTGCCAAGGCCGACAAGGAAGACAGCAAGAAGGTTCTCGATCGCCGTTTCGATGTGCAGATCGACGAAAGCCGCGATGCGCTGCTGACCGAATTCGGCAAGGAAACGCTTGAAGACCGCTACCTGCTTCCGGGCGAGAAGTACCAGGACCTGTTCGCCCGCGTCGCCGACTATTTCGCCGACGATGCCGACCATGCCCAGCGCCTGTACGATTATATCTCGAAGCTCTGGTTCATGCCCGCAACGCCCGTGCTGTCGAACGGCGGCACCACGCGCGGCCTGCCGATCTCCTGTTACCTGAACTCGGTCAGCGACAGCCTCGATGGCATCGTCAACACTTGGAACGAGAACGTGTGGCTGGCCTCCAAGGGCGGTGGCATCGGCACCTATTGGGGCAATGTCCGCGGCATCGGCGAACCGGTCGGCCTCAATGGCAAGACCAGCGGCATCATCCCCTTCGTG
>CATMNW010000031.1 GCA_950071875.1 uncultured Erythrobacteraceae bacterium
CGGCAGAGCCTCGCCAATGCGCAGGACATCAAGAAGAACGCCGACACGGTCGTCGATGCCATCACATCGGACGATATTGGCTCGCTGCCCGACCGTTCGATCAACGAAGCGCTGCAGCGCGTTCCCGGGGTCGCCATCACTCGCTTTGCTTCGCCGAGCGACTCCGCCCATTTCTCCGTCCAGGGCTCGGGCGTGACGGTTCGCGGCCTCAATTACGTCCGCAGCGAATTCAACGGTCGCGACGCATTTTCCGCCGACGGCGGCAGGTCGCTGGGCTTCGATAGCGTTCCCGCCGAACTCGCCGGGACGGTGGAGGTTTACAAGAACCTCACCGCAGACATGATCGAAGGCGGCATCGCCGGCACGGTAAGCATCAACTCACGCAAGCCGTTCGATTCCGACGATCAGGTAATCTTCGTTTCTGCGGGTGGGAATTATGGCGATCTCGCCAAGGAACTCGCGCCTTCGTTCGTCGGGCTTTATTCCAATCAGTGGGAACTGGGCGATGGCAGCCGTGTCGGCCTTCTGGTCGGCGGGAGCTATTCGAAGCAGTTCAGCCGGGCCGACTCCATCTTCCTCAACGGCTTCCAGGCGCGCTTCAACGCGCCCTGCCCCGATGGCCGGATCATTAACGAAGGCCAGCCCTATGCGTTGCGCGTCTGCGATGAATTCCCGACACCGGCGGGCTTCGACGAGGTCTACACACCGCTAGGCGCGGGCTTCAGGTCTCAGGATTTCGAGCGCGAGCGCAACAGCATCAACGCGGCCCTGCAATTCGAAAATGCCAGCGGCAACTTGCTCGTCACTGCAGAATACATCCGTTCGGAATTCAACGAGCGCTGGACCGAACGCACCATCGAGAGCGACAACTGGTTCCCCGATGCAGGCCAGATCTTCCCGGCCGGATATCTCAACCAGCCGGGGTTCGTGTACGATCCCGATGCCAACTTCATGTACGATGAGAACGGCATCTTCACCTCCGGCACGCTGGTCCACAGCGGCGGCGGTGTCACCGGCCTGTGCCAGGGTTCATCGACCGACTGGTGCAATTACGATCAGTTCATTCCGGGCGGCATCTTCACCAAGCTTTCGAACCGGTCGGCATTCAATGACGTGAAAGCACAGGATGCCTCGATCAATGTGCAGTGGTCGCCGACCGACCGCCTCCACATTCAGCTCGACGGTCAGTACATCAAGTCCGATGTCCGAAACGCCGACGATGCGATCAACTTCAACACGTTGACCAACGTGTCGATCGATCTCACCGGGCAGTATCCGGATGTGAACTTCGTGACCCCGGGTTTCGATACGTCCACTTACATCGGCAGCGGCGATGCCACCTATTACCGCTCAGCGGTAGAAAACCGTGCCATCAACGAAGGTGACGAATACGCCCTGCGCGCCGATCTTTCGTATGACCTGTCCGAAGACAGTTTCCTGCGCGAGGTTCGAGGGGGCGCGCGCTACGCCAAGCGCAAGCAAACGGTTCGTACCAACGAATTCAACAACTGGGGCGGATTGTCGGAAACCTGGATCGAGGGTGGGCCGGTGTTCGTCAGCAGCGACCCGTCGGTCGTGGACTACTACGATTATCCGGACTTCTTCCACGGCGAGGTCGGGGCACCTCCGGGCGCTCTGTTCGTCAAGGACTCCATCCTGGAAGAGCGCGGCGCGCTGATCGATCTGGCAAGTTCGATTGCGCCCCCGGGCTATTTCACGCCGATCGAGGATCGTGGGACGGATCTTATCGAAGGCTATTTCTTGCCCGGTGAGGTTTTCCCGAACAGCGAAGAGACGCTTGCAGCCTACCTTTCGGGCAGCTTCGGGGCAGACCTCGCCAACGGGATGAAGATTTCGGGCAATCTGGGCGTTCGCTACGTTCACACGACCGACGAATCCAGCGGCGCCGTCAATTTCGCTCCGTCGAGCCAGGTCATACCGGACGCATTCGGCGGGGACTTCGGTGCCTATTGCGCAGGTTTCGCCGGTTCGCCGGGCGGCCAGGTGCCGGCGCTTTGCCAGTCGGGAGTAACCGCTGCCGAGCAGCAGGCAGCGCTCGACTTCGCCAATGGCGCGTCGGTTGCCAATGTCGCCAAGAACAGCTTCGACCACTGGCTTCCGTCTTTGAACCTGCGGCTCGATGCGAGCGACGAACTGGTCTTCCGCTTTGCAGCGTCCAAGGCCATCTCGCGCCCCGATTTCGCCAACCTGCGCAACTATGTCGGCCTGACCTATAACGGCCAGACGGGCGGCTTCACCGCACGCTCGCTCAACCCGTTCCTCGAACCGGTCGAAGCGTGGCAGTTCGATCTGACCGCGGAATGGTATTTCGACACGGTTGGATCGCTAACGCTGGCGATGTTCTACAAGGATATCGACAACATCGTCGTCTCGAACCAGGTCTATTCGAGAGACCTGACGAACAACGGCGTCACCCTGCCCGTTTCCGTCAGCGGCCCGGCCAACACGACGGGAAGCAGCAAGATCAAGGGTGCGGAAGTCGCCTACCAGCAGACTTTCGATTTCCTGCCGGGCGCACTTGCAGGCTTCGGCACGCAGGTTTCCTACACCTACATCGACGTGGGCAGCATCGTGATCGGTCCGCCGGCATACGCGCCTTCCAACAATCTCACGGAGACCGGCAACCAGCCGACCATCGATATTACCGGCCTCTATGAGAACCTGCCGCTCGAAGGGCTTTCGAAGCACAATTTCAACGCCGCGCTGTTCTATGAACGCGGACCGGTACAGGCGCGTTTCGCCTATAGCTGGCGTTCGCGGTTCCTGCTGACACGGCTGGATTGCTGCTTCCCCTTCGGCCCGGTGTATCAGGAGGCGAGCGGCCAGCTCGATGCCTCGCTCGGGTTCGACATCACCGATCGTTTCAAGATCGTTGGCGAGGTGCAGAACCTCCTCGACACGACGCTGAAAACATCGTTCGTGCTGAACGCCGAAGGGGAGCGTGCACCCCGGTCGTGGTTCAAGAACGATCGCCAGTTTGCGGTGTCGGCCAGGTTCAAATTCTGATCGACGAATGACAAAGAAGGCGGGGCGGCGAAACGTCGCCCCGTTCTATTTATGGGGAGCGGACAATGAAAACAGGCTCAATCAAGCATTCGCGGCAGGGCGACCCAGGTCGTCGGGCTCTTGCGAGCTGGGCCGCATGCGGCCTCCTTTTGTCCGCAGCGATCCCGGCTCAGGTGCAGGCCGAGGATGCGCAGGCCACCCTCTCTCCGAGTGGCGAATATTCGGTCTACGAAACCGAGGCCGCGCAGAGCCCGCCGATGGGCTGGAATCCGTGGAATGCCTTTCGCACCGATGTCGACGAGCAGAAAATTCGCGGCTCGGCAGAAGCACTGGTCAACAACGGGCTGGCCCAGCTTGGCTATCGCTACGTCAATATCGACGATGGCTGGGCGCTCCAGCGGCGCGATGACGGTTCGCTGAAAATCCGCGACACGATGTTCCCGTCTGCGGTGGTCGACGGTCATCCCAATGGCAGCTTCGTACCCTTCACCGATTTCATTCACAGCCTCGGCCTGAAGGCCGGCCTCTATACCGATATCGGCCGCAACACCTGCGCCCAGCGCTGGGACGCGACCAGCCCCAACCTTCCGGTCGGTTCGATTGCCGAACGGCAGGTCGGCAGCATGGACCATGCCGAGCAGGACATGAAGACGATCTTCGGAACGTGGGGCTTCGACTACGTGAAGATCGATGCGTGCGGCGTCGCCGATTACGCGCCCGATGTCGAACCGGTCCAGTCCGGCCGGTTCAATGTCTTCCCGCCCTATATCGTGCGCGGCGACATTCCCAATTCTGACCCGGACGCGGTCGAGGCGCTCTATGCCGACCTCGGCACGGCGATCAAGGAATGGGGCGGCGACGACGTCGTCCTCAGCATCTGCGCGTGGGGCGAGGCGCTCTCACCGCGCTGGGGGAACAAGCGCGGCAACCTGTGGCGCACCAGCCCCGATATCGAGTTCCACTGGGACAGCATGCTGCGCAACATCGACAGCGCGGTCGACCGGACGCTGTATGCCGGGCCGGGTCACTGGAACGATCCCGACATGCTCGCCATCGGCCACGGCGACTTCGACGAGAACCATCTCACCGAAGCGCGCGCGCACATGAGCATGTGGGCCATCATGGCCTCTCCGCTGCTGATCGGATACGATTTGCGTGACGCGCCTCAGTCGTTGCTCGACATCCTCGGCAATCGCGAAGTGATTGCGATCGACCAGGATGCGGCCGGCAATCAGGGCGTGCCTTTCCGACAGGGCGAAGCGATGGTCGTGGTTCGGACCTTATCGGGCGATGGCGCCCGAGCGGTCGCCTTCTTCAATCGCGGAGACGAGCCGGTTTCGGCGACGGTCGACTGGACCCAGCTGGGCTATGCTCCCGGCAGCGAAGCGAGTGTCCGCGACGTATGGTCGCACGAAAATCTGGCAGCCGCGAAGGACGCGATCTCGGTCGATCTCGGCGCGCACGAAGCCCGGCTGCTCCGGTTGAAGGGCACGCCGGAAGATCCTGACGCCGTGTGGCTGGACGAGATGCCGGGCCGCATCAATGTCGCGGTCGACGGGATCGGCAATCACAGCCTGCCCGAAGGCTGGGTCCCGGCCCGCGTGGCGGTGGCACCCGATGGCAGCGCCTTCGTTTCGGAGGGCACGAGCTTCGCCAAGGGCATCGGCCTGTTTGCCAACTCCCGCGTCGAAATCCGCACCGATAGCGAGTTCGAGCAATTCGATGCGAGCCCGCTGGTCTTGGGCGGCTCGGGCGAAGTGCGCTTCCTTGTCTATGCCGACCGCAAACTCGTCGGCGAGAGCACGGTCGATACCGGTACGTCGGGCAAAATCTCCGCAGACATCTCATCGGCAAAAGTGGTCGAACTGGTGGCGATAGCCTCGTCGGTCGGCGGCGAACGTCCGCCGATGGTCGCCTGGGCGGACGCGAAGCTTCGCCGCTAGGGCTTCAAGTGCTGGCGCGCGCCTTTGCCGCGCCGGCATCCCCCGCAGCCGGGCCCAGCGCCGCACGGTGCAGCGGCAGGCGCCCCGCCATGTTGTGATGGACCTGCCGCATACGGCGCATCGCTTCGGCCAGACTCTCTCCATCGAGTGCCGCGCACAGTGGATCATTGGCCATCGGGACGAGCCCCTGCCCGTTCAGGACCGCCGACCAGCTCGCGATCGAGAATAGCTCGTCGTCGTAGCGGAAAATGCGGCCCTTCTGCCGATACAGCTCGAGCCGCGTCTTCAGGCTATCCGGGATATCCATGGTGCGCACGTGGTTCCAGAACGGCGTGTCGGCGCGACGGGTCACATGATAGTGGGCGACGATGAAATCGCGGATGGCGGCGTAGCCCGATGTCATCAGCCGATTGTACTCGTCGCGCTCCACATCGGCGAAGTTCCGGTCCGGAAACAGCGCGAGCAGCTTGGCAATGCCGGTCTGGATGAGGTGGATGCTGGTCGATTCCAGTGGCTCGAGGAAACCACCCGCAAGGCCGAGCGCAACGACGTTGCGATCCCACAACCGCTCGCGCACGCCAGTCTGGAACCGCAGCGGGCGACACTCACCCAAGGGCGGCGTTTTCAGATTGGCCATCAGCAGACGCTCGGCCTCATCGTGGTCCATGAATGCGCTGGCGTAGACGTGGCCGTTGCCCGTCCGATGCTGGAGGGGAATGCGCCATTGCCACCCGGCTCCATGCGCGTGCGAATTCGTAAAGGGGGCAATCTGCTCGTCTGAGGCGCTCGGGACTGCCAACGCCCGGTCGCACGGCAGCCAATGCGACCAGTCATTGAAGCCGACGCCGAGGGCGTCCCCCAGCAAGAGACTGCGAAACCCGCTGCAATCGATAAACAGGTCACCGGGGATGCTCGCCCCGTCCTCCAGCCCGACGCTCGATACGTGCCCGCTTTCGCCGTCCAGCTCGACATCGACGATGCGGCCTTCCACCCGCACCACGCCCCGCTCGATCGCATAATCGCGCAGGAACGCGGCGTAGAGCGTGGCGTCGAAATGATAGGCATAGACAAGGTTAGACAGCGGTGATCGCGGGTTGGCGTCCGGACGCGCAAACCGCCCGTTGCGCGCGGCAACGGCACTCATCGAATAGTCCTCCAGCGGACCGACACCCTCCCTGTCGCGCAGCCATGACCACAGCTGATGGAAGGCGATGCCATCGAAGTCGCGCCCGGTCTTGCCGAAAGGATGGAAGTAGCGCTCGCCGACCTGCCCCCAGTTCTCGAACTGGATCGCCAGCTTGAAGGTGCCCTTGGTCGCGTCGAGAAATTCCTGCTCCTCGATCCCGAGCAGTTCGTTGAAACCGTGGATCGGGGGGATGGTCGCTTCGCCGACACCGACGGTGCCGATCGCGTCGGATTCGATGAGGGTGATGCGGCGCACGCCGCCAGCGAGCACGCGCGCCGCTGCGGCAGCCATCATCCAGCCGGCAGTGCCACCGCCGACGATAACGAGATCGCGGATCGCGTTGTTTTCCGGTTGCGTCATCGCCTCGTTATTCTCCCGATCCATTCTTCGTAGGGCGGCTGCGATGCGGCCAGCCCGCGCACATCTTGCGCGCGGCGGGAAAGCGCAGCAGCGGCCTGATCCGGGGCAACCGACCGGGCGAGCGCGTCGAAGCCCGGTGCCGCATCGAACAGGGCTGCGAGCGCGTGCGCCCATGCAGCATCGCTCACGATCTCGGCTTCGCGAATGGGTACGCGACCCGTTCGTGCAAACCGAGCAATGATCGACGCTAGGGGCGGCTCGGTGGCGAGCGCCCTCGCCTGCTGCCAGAATGCACCGCGATGCTGCGACCCGGCATGGAGAACAGCCAGAAAATCGTGAACCTCGTCCGAAAGAATGCCCGCCCGCCGGTTGTATTCGCGTTCGAGCAGCGGGTCCGGCTCGGCACCCGGCATGAGTTCGAGCAACAGGCTCAGATGCAGCAGCGCCAGTGTGAAGCCGAAATGTCCCAACGGTCCCGGAACGACGGCGGCATCGCCCAGCGCGATCCTGTTTCCCGTGCACGGGGACGCGAGGCGGCCCGGAGCGAACGCGATCGTGGTGGCGGTGGATGGCGCATCTGGAATTGCGGAAGCGTCATTCGACACCGCGATGTGATGACGCGTGGCGGGGCCGCACATTTCGGCCTGCCATCCCCAATCAAAGGCCGTGTGGTCGTCGACCAGCGACACCGCACCTTCGGACTGCCAATGCAGCAGTTGATGGCCGGGTATCGAAGCGCTCCAATCCTCGAACGACGGGGTGTCGGAACTCTCGACGGGCCGACCGCAATCGATATGGAGATCGGCATCGATCGGAGCGCCGTCGGCTTTTTCGAAGGTAATACCCGCCTTCTCGGCGAGCGTGCGGAGCGCGCGCGCGAAACGATCGGGGTCGAGCCGCAGTGCATAGCCGACCCCGTCTGCTGCCTCGGGCCTGGAGCGGCCAGCACGAGCCAACGTCAGCGCAGTCGAATAGACCGAAGGATCGCTTTCCCCGCTGTGAAGGCGAGCGATCGGCCCGAACGGGCCACCCGACACGGGAGGTTCGTCGTCCTCGACGGGGATCAGGAAAGGATCGCCAGACCAACTTGCAAATCGGTCGGCGATCTTGTGCGACGCGAGGCCAGAGCGAACCAGCCCTGCCTCATCCAGACCAAGTGCATGAAGCATGGGCATCGCGGGAGGATGGATTAGCGGAAAGCTGTCGGCCAACGTGGTGCCGCCGTCGACCGGTTCGATAATGCGAACAGAGCACTGCGGAACAGCCCGCTTGAGCGCGATCGCCGCACACAGCGCGGCCGCTCCGTTGCCGAAGATCGCCGCACTGGCGATCGGCCTGCGGGCGTTGCCATCCATCAGACGTTCGCACCCAAACCGAGCGCCGCACCGTGCGACGGCATGGCACGTACGCCGGAGGCGATATGTTGCGCCAACCCCGCCAGTGCTTTTTCCAAGCCATCCACGGACGGCAGCTCGGCGCGCGGATCCCATCCCTTGGGAATGACGCCCTGCCCGATCATCACGGATATCCAGCTGGGTTCGAGGAACAGTCCGCGCCGGTACTGCGGCACCACCGCGCATCTGCGCCACAGCTCCAGCTTTTCGTTCAGGCTATCGGGAATATCCATCGTCCGAACGTGGTTCCAGAAGCTCGAATCCGCGCGCTCGGTGGCGTGGTAATGCAGGATCAGGAAATCGCGGATACGCGCATATTCGTAGTCCATCTGACCATTGAACGCATCGCTGTCGCCGGGGTCGGAAGGGCCGTTGGGGAGGTTCTCCAGCAACGCGGTGATCGCGGCCTGGATCAGGTAGATACTGGTCGATTCCAGCGGCTCCAGAAAACCCGCTGCAAGGCCGATGGATACGACATTCCCGGTCCAGCCGTTGCGCCGCCGACCTGCGCGGAAGCGGAGTACGCGCGGTTCGGAGAGCGGGCTGCCCTCGATTGACGCAAGCAATGCAGCCCTCGCGTCGTCGTCGGTGCAATGCGCGCTCGAATAGACATAGCCGTTGCCGATCCGGTGGCGCAGCGGGATACGCCAGCGCCACCCTGCGGGCATCGCAATCGCCTTGGTAAAAGGCTCGATGCCCTCGTCGGCAGGCTCGCACGGGACCGCCACGGCCCGGTCGCACGGGAGCCAGTGCGACCAGTCTTCCCACTCGGCATCTCCGATCAGCAGGGCGCGAAAACCCGAACAGTCGACGAACAGGTCGCCTTGCACCCGCTCGCCGCCTTCCAGCATCAGCGCAGCGCCCCGCCCCCGCTCGTCACGTTCGACCGACACCACCTTACCTTCAGTCCTGCGGACACCGCGTGCCATCGCCCGTTCCCGCAGGTATGGGCCGAACAGCGTTGCATCGAACTGATAGGCGTAGCCGAAGCTTTCGACCGGATCGGCATCGTCGCGCGGATGCGCAAAGCGACCGGCTTCGGCGGCCATCACGGCGAAGGAATAATCGTCGAGACGCGATGCGACCCCTGCCGCTTTGGCGCGCAACCAGAAATGGTGGAAGCCGACATCGGCGAGCGGGCGACCATAGGTGCCGAAGGGATGGATATACTGCTCGCCCTGGCGGCCGAAGCCTGAAAACTCGATCCCGAGTTTGTAGGTCGCCTGGGTGGCGGCCATGAACTCCTGCTCGTCGATGCCCATGCGCGTTATGAATGCGCGCAAATGCGGCAAGGTCGCTTCTCCGACACCGACGATGCCGATGTCTTCCGATTCCACCAGATGGACGTCGGTCGCGGCGCCCGTCAGCGATGCGAGAGCGATTGCGGTCATCCATCCGGCGGTGCCCCCACCCAGGATGATCACGCGAAGTGGCGGAGCGGAGCGATCGGTAATTGGCGCGGTCATGGTGCTAGCCCCACCTTCGGGCGGCCATGCCATCCGACATCGCGATTTTTGCCCCAGACATGCGCCATCCTCCGCGTTCGAACTTGCACGCCCAACCAAATCGGCGCAAACGCAAATCGTCCTTTTGTATCGTTTTCTTTCGATCTGCGTGGAGAAGCCATCGAAGCCTGCCAAGGCTCGACGCTTTTTGGGTCCGCCCCATCGTCGGCCGGAGCGCGGATCATCGCGATGCAGAAGCGGTTCGTATGTCCGCGAAGCAACCAGGTCAGAAAGCAAGCAATGATCGAGAGGGAAAGCGGCGGCGCCGTGTCGAAGACGGAAATCGATCTGTTCGGAACCCTCGATGACGGTCGCGATGTGTGGGCCGTGCGACTGGACAACGGCTGCGGCGTCGTGGCCCGGTTCATTACGTATGGAGCGCGCCTGCAGAGCCTCGTCGCCCCCGATTGCGAAGGAAATCCCGCGGATGTCGTACTCGGCTATCCCGATCTCGACAGCTATCGGAGCGATCCGAATTACCTTGGCGCGACGGTTGGGCGCTGGGCGAACCGTATCGCCGACGCGGCGTTTTCGCTGGACGGTGAGCGCTTCACTCTCCGCGCGAACGACCGCGGCAATTCGCTGCACGGCGGCGAGCGCGGGTTCTCTTCGCAAATATGGGAGATCGTGGACCGCGGCGACGATCGTGCAATGGTCGCCATGGCTCTCACCAGCCCCGATGGCGAAGAGGGATTTCCCGGACGGGTTTCGGCCAGAGCGACATTCACCCTCGATCGCGCGGGTCGGCTCTTCATCGATTACGAAGCGGTGAGCGACCGCCGCACGATCCTCAATATGACGCACCACAGCTACTGGAACCTGGCGGGCGAAGCGAGCGGGCGCGATGCACGCGAGCAACTCCTCGAAATCCGCGCCGCGCACTTCCTGCCGATCCAGCCCGGCGGCATTCCGACCGGCGAGGTTCGCGCCGTTGCTGATACGCCGTTCGATTTCACGGTGGCCCGGAGACCGCTCGATGCCCCGGAGGTGGAGTACCCACAACTCGACGTCGCTGGCGGCTACGATCACTGCTGGGTGCTGGAAGGCGGCACGACACCGCAGCCGCGACAGGTAGCCAGCCTGCGCGATCCGGCGTCCGGGCGCACGCTCGACATCTGGTCCGACCAGCCCGGCCTGCAGTTCTATGCGGGCAATTTTCTGACCGCTGACGCACCGGGTAATGGTGGCCGCGTCTACCAGCCGCATGACGGGATCGCCCTCGAACCGCAGCTGTTTCCCGACACGCCGAACCGGCCCGCCTTCGGATCAGCGGTGGTCGAGCCGGGCGAGACCTATCGCAACAGGTCGGTCTGGCATCTCTATTGCGATTGAGATGACCGCGCGTTCTTCAGCGCGGTAACGATCGCCTCAGTCCGCTGGCCCACGTCCTGCGCCGTGCGGCCTGCCTTATAAAGCGACGAGCCGAGCCCGAAGCCCGCAGCGCCAGCGGCCAGCCAGGGCGCCATTGTGTCCGCGTCGATCCCTCCTACCGGCAGTACCCGCAAGTCGGCAGGCAACACTGCGGGAACGGCACTCAGCACCCGTGGATCGGCCGCTTCCGCCGGAAACAGCTTGAGCGCGGTCGCACCCGCCGCGAGAGCGGTGAACGCTTCGCTCGGCGTCACGAAGCCCGGCAGCGAAACCAGACCGGCTTTTCGTGTTGCACGGATAACGTCGGCATCGGTGTTCGGTGAGACGATCAGCTGCCCGCCTGCGTCGCGGACGCGCGCAACATCGGCTTCGGTCAGCACCGTCCCTGCCCCCACGACTGCCCGGTCGGAAAATCGGCGCGCAAGGCGAGCAATGCTCTCGAACGGCTGGGGCGAATTGAGGGGAACCTCGATCAGTCCGATCCCGCGATCGACCAGCACCTCGCCGATCTCTTCCACCTCGTCGGGTTTAACGCCGCGCAAGATTGCCACCAGAGGGCACTGCTCGAAGGCCTGATCGAAAGCGGTCAGATGAGTCATGGCAGAAGCTTCTCCAGTCGGACTATGCCGTTCACAAAAGCGGCGTGGCTGTCGATGGTCACGGCTTTGCAACCGGCAAATTCGATCGCTTGGGCATAAAGGGCACCGAGTACATTATCGGCCAGGATATACGCCGTATCGGTGGCGTACTCGGTCAGGCGCCCGGCAACCTCGGCACCGATCAGGAGGCCGCTGGCGAAGGACGCGCGCCCGCTCTGGGTGGAGTGGCGGAGCAGTGCCGAAGAGCGGATGCCAAAAAGCTCAGCGGAAATGTCGCGCTCCAGCCCCTTCGCAACGCCAGCGAGAAACGCTTCGCCCGGCTCGACAGGGTCCTGCAGGTTGGTCGCGAGGATACTCCGGTCCCGCAACAGGGCAAAGAGTTCGCCGGTCATCGCGGTGGTGAATCGAGCAATGGCCCCGTCGGACATTGCGGCCCATTTGCAATGCGTGCCCGGCTGGACCAGCAGGGCATCGGGCGGAGCGAGGCCCGCCTCGACTGCACCGATCAGCTGCACCTCTTCCCCGCGCATGACGTCAGCACGAGCATCGTCGAGCCGGGACACACCGGGCAGGATGTAGATCCCGTCTCCCAGATCAAGCGCACCCTTGGCCAGATCGCCCAGCCCGGCAGGGCATGGCACGTATGGCGCCTCTTTCCATCCGATCGACGAACCGACCATTCCGGCCAGCACAATCCTGTGGTGGCCGTAGAGGTTTCGGATCGCCTCGACCTCGGCTGCGAAGTCGGGACGACTTGCGACACCCCCCCCATCCCGCTCGGTATGGAGCACCCGGTCGCCTTCGATCAGATATATCCGGCGGTTGGTGGTCCCCCAGTCGACAGCGAGAAACGGCTCCATCGTCACCACATCGATGCGTAGAGCGCGATGACGATGCCTATCACCGCCAGCGCCGCGAAGTTGAACCCGCGCGACGTTTTGTAATCGACCTCTGCCGTTTCGATCCGGTCGCTGCCCGCAGCCCCGGGTTTCCAGATCGAGACGACGACGGCGAGCACCAGGGCAACGCCGAACACCCACATCATGCGGTTGAGGAAGGGCACCGCATTGAGCGCTTCGCTGCCGCCCCACTCGGCCGGAAACCAGAACACCACGCTGCCGAGGATAGACGCAGCCGCTGCGGTGATCGCACCCGCCTCGCTCGCCTTCTTCCAGAACAGGCCGAGCAGGAAGATCACCGTGATCCCGGGCGTTATGAAGCCGGAGAATTCCTGGATGAACTGGAACGCCTGATCGAGGCTGCCGAGAAGGGGCCGCGCCGCCAGCAGCGCCATCACCGTCGCGATGCTTGCGCTGACCCGCCCCACAAGGACGAGATGCCGCTCGCCCGCCTTGCGACCGGTCTCATCCTCGGCGTCGCTCTTGTACCCCCGCCGCTTCGCGTAGATGTCGAGCGTGAAAATCGTCGCGATCGAATTGATCTTCGATGCCGTCGACGCGACCACCGCAGCCATCAGCGCTGCGAAGACAAGGCCGAGCAGGCCGCTGGGCAGATAGCGCATCATGGTCGGGTAGGCCTGATCCGCCGGATCGAGACCGGGGGCGAGGATCGTTGCGGCGAGCCCGGGCACGACGACGACCAGCGGCATCAGCAGTTTCAGGAATGCGGCGAACACCACACCCTTCTGCGCCTCGCGCAAATCCTTCGCCGCCAGCGCGCGCTGGATGATGTACTGGTTGAACCCCCAATAGCTGAGGTTGGCGATCCACATGCCCCCAACCAGGACAGCGATGCCGGGCAATTCCTGATAGCCCAGATCGCCCGGCTCGAGGATCATGTTGAATTTTTCCGGGGCCCGGTCGAGCAGCGTGGTGAAACCTGCCCAGACGCCTTGACCGCCGCCGACTTCGTTGAGCGTCAGGCCCGAGATGATCAGCCCGCCCAGAACCAGCAAGGTGACCTGCACGATATCGGTCAGCGCCACAGCCTTGAGCCCACCATAGAGCTGGTACAGCAGAGCGAAACTGCCAAGCGCGACCAATGCGGTCATCTGGTTCACGCCCGCCACCTGATTGACCACGATCGACCCCAGCCACAGGATCGATGTCAGGTTCACGAAGATATACAAGCCG
>CATMNW010000032.1 GCA_950071875.1 uncultured Erythrobacteraceae bacterium
CTCGAACGTCTTCCCATCGCTCTCCCAGGTGGTGGATCGGTCCCGTTGACGGAAGTCGCGACGATCGAGAACGTTCAGGGCCCAAATCAGATCAGTCGCGAATCCGGTAAGCGTCGAGCTGTCGTCACCAGCAACGTGCGGGGCAGAGACCTCGGGTCCTTCATCGCCGAGGCTCAGCAACGGATCGACGCAGAAGTCGATCTGCCCGAGGGCTATTGGATCGACTATGGCGGAACCTTCGAACAGCTGGAGTCCGCCAGTGCGCGGCTGCAGGTCGTCGTCCCGATCGCGCTGCTGCTGATCTTCGGCTTGTTGGTCGCTCTGTTCCGCTCGGTGAAGGACGCTCTGGTCGTCTTCTCGGGAGTGCCGCTGGCCCTGACCGGAGGTGTCGCTGCGCTCATGCTGAGAGGGATTCCATTCTCGATCTCGGCAGGCGTCGGCTTCATCGCCTTGTCGGGCATTGCGGTGCTGAATGGCGTGGTGATGCTGACCTTCATTCGCCAACTAATGGATGAGGGTAGGCCGCTCGACATTGCAATCAAGGAGGGCGCCATGGCCCGGCTGAGGCCTGTCCTCATGACGGCCTTGGTCGCCAGTCTCGGGTTCGTCCCGATGGCCCTGAATGTCGGACTCGGTTCGGAGGTGCAGCGGCCGCTCGCGACGGTGGTGATCGGCGGCATCGTATCGGCGACGGCCCTGACGTTGCTCGTCCTACCTGCCCTTTACCGGGCGGTCCGTGGCGAACGAGCGGAGGTGTCAACCGCCGACGACACCGAAACACCCCCCAGTATTCAAACTGCAGGCTGAAGACGGTCGGGCCGTCCGCGTGGAGCGATCCCGCAGGCGGTCCTCCCCTGCAATCGGAGAAATAGATGATGCAACTGACGAAGAAACTTCCGGCTCAGACACTGACGCGCCTGTTCGCGCTGTTGGCTGTTCTGCTGATATTCCTCGCTTCCGGAGCCGAGGCCTGGGCCCACAATGTCGCAGAAGGCGACAAGGGCTATATCCAGGAAAGCAGCGGCACGCTGATCCTGCCCTTCATCTACCTGGGCGCCAAGCACATGGTTACCGGCTACGATCACCTTCTTTTCCTCTTCGGTGTAATCTTCTTCCTCTACAGGCTGAAGGACGTCGGAATCTATGTGACGCTTTTCGCGATCGGCCATTCCACCACTCTGTTGTTCGGCGTCCTGACCGGTATTTCTGCCAACGCCTATCTCATCGATGCCATCATCGGCCTGTCCGTGGTCTACAAGGCGATGGACAACCTTGGAGCCTTCCAGCGCTGGTTCGGTTTCCAACCCAGCACCAAGGCGGCGACCCTCGTCTTCGGGTTCTTCCATGGCTTCGGTCTGGCCACGAAGATCATCGAGTTCGATATCGCGGAAGACGGTCTCGTTCCCAATCTTCTCGCATTCAACGTGGGAGTGGAGATCGGGCAGCTTCTCGCACTCGGCATGATCCTTATCCTGATGGGATTCTGGCGCCGGACGGGAAGCTTCATGCGCCACGCCTTCGCAGCCAACACCGTTCTCATGGCCGCCGGCTTCATGCTCGTCGGTTACCAGCTCGTCGGCTTTGCCGTCGCCTGAATTCTTGCATTCTGGGGTATAAGATATGTTCAATTCCCAACGTCCCTCGTCCAATGATCTACCGACCACCCGGCAGTTGCTGAAGGCCACGGGTATCGCTGTCGTCGCGGCGGGCACGCTTCTCGTGACTGTGGTGCTCCCGTCTGAATACGCGATCGATCCGACCGGAGTAGGTCGGGTCCTCGGCTTTGCTGAAATGGGCGAAATCAAGCAGCAGCTTGCTGCGGAAGCGGCGGCCGATGAGCAGAACGCTGCGGTCGCGGAGGTCCGCTCGATAGCCGTTGCGCCGGACTCCGAAGGAGAGGCGGAGGGTCGTCAGGATATCACCGAGTTGACACTTGCTCCTGGCGAGGGGGCAGAAGTCAAGGCGGTAATGTCCGATGGCGCTTCTCTGCGGTATGAATGGTCTGTCGCAGGTGGACACGTCAACTACGACACGCACGCCGACGCACCGGGCGTTTCCTACCACGGCTATGATAAGGGTCGGGAGTCGACGGGTGAGTCCGGGACGCTTGTCGCCGCGTTCGATGGCAGCCATGGTTGGTTCTGGCGTAATCGATCGGGGGGAACGGTCACCGTCACTCTTAGGACGGAAGGCGCCTATGCCGAGATCAAGCGCGTCGTGTGATCATCCCGAACTGGGTCGCGACGGGCCTTGACCTGGCTTGGCTTGGATACGGAGGACTGTTCGCGGCCGCGTTCGTCGCCGCGACGGTCCTTCCGGCCCAGTCGGAGGTCGTGTTGGCCACCATGCTGATGTCCGGACGCTATGAACCCTCTGTGCTTCTCCTGACCGCGACCTCGGGAAACGTCTTGGGTTCGGTGCTCAATTGGTATTTGGGGCGCAATCTCGCGCGGTTCAGGAACGCAGCGTGGTTCCCGTTTTCCTCTGCATCTATGGACAAGGCGGAAGCGCGCTTCTCTCGATACGGCCATTGGGTTCTGCTTTTTTCCTGGGTTCCCGTGATCGGCGATCCGCTGACATTGGTCGCCGGAGTCATGCGAGTCCGTTTTCTCATCTTCGTGGTCATCGTGATTGTCGCCAAGTTCATGAGATATGCTGTTCTCGCGGCATCGATTCTGGGTTGGGCGCTGTAGGCCCGTGGAGAATTCGAAATGTTGAGTGTTCTGACCAATAGAACCTATCGGCACCTGCTCGCGGCGCAGGTCATCGCGCTGGTGGGGACGGGCCTCGCGACGGTTGCGTTGGGTCTTCTGGCCTACGAGATTGCCGGAACGGATGCGGGCGCGGTGCTCGGCACGGCGCTGGCGATCAAGATGGTCGCTTACATCGGGATCGCACCGGTCGTCGGTGCCTATGCCGATCGCTTGCCGCGTAAGACCCTATTGGTAGCGATGGATGTGGTCCGCGCTGTCGTCGCGATGGCGCTGCCTTTTGTCGATGCGGTATGGCAGATCTACCTGCTGATCTTCTTGCTTCAGTCGGCCTCGGCGGCATTCACACCGACCTTCCAGGCGACCATCCCGGACATCCTCCCGGACGAGGAGGAATATACAACTGCGCTGTCGCTCTCGCGTCTCGCCTACGATCTGGAAAGCCTGCTCAGCCCGATCCTCGCCGCCGCTCTGCTGACGGTGATCAACTTCCATTGGCTGTTCGCGGGCACCTCGGTCGGCTTCGTGATTTCCGCCATGCTCGTCGTCACCTCCGCTCTGCCGCATCGCGAGGCAGCGAAGAAGATTGTCGAGAGCGTTTGGCGCAAGACCACGCGTGGCGCGCGGATTTACCTCAGAACACCGCGTTTGGTCGGACTATTGGCAGTGACGCTGGCAGCTGCGGCTGGGAGCGCCATGGTGATCGTGAACACCGTGGTCATCGTGAAAGGCATGGGCCGCTCACAAGAGGACGTCGCACTCGCGCTCGCAGCCTATGGAGGAGGGTCGATGCTGGCAGCGCTGATCCTCCCTCGGGTTCTGCGCTCGATCTCCGACCGCTCGGTGATGATCGCAGGTGCGTTCTTGCTAACCGCCACGCTGTCGGTCTTCGCGATGATGACGCTGGGAACCGCCGGGTTGATCGCCTGGCCGTTCCTCCTAGGCGGCTGGTTGGTCTTGGGCGTGACGTATTCGCTCAGTGTAACGCCTGGCGGCAGGCTGTTGCGTCGCTCTTCGAACGAAGGGGACAGGCCGGCGCTGTTCGCGGCGCAATTCGCCCTCAGCCATGTTTGCTGGCTTCTCGCTTATCCGGTGGCTGGGCAGATCGGCGCGAACTCGGGTATGGGCGTTGCTTTCTTGGCGCTGGCAGCGATTGCGGCGATCGGCGCAATCTCGGCGTTGTGGCGCTGGCCCGAGCTTGATCCCGAAGAAATCGCTCATGAACACCCTGAACTTCCGTCCGATCATCCGCATTTGTCGCGGCAGTTCCCGGGTGAGCATAGGCATGCTTTTGAGATTGACGAGTTGCACGGACGTTGGCCCGGCCGCCCTTGAGGAGGATGCCAGCTATTTGGCAGCTTCGGACAGGAAAGTCGCGAGCCTCTCCACGGCCCCTCGTTCGGCTCGGTAGGTGACTGAGCGCCCTTCCTTCGTCGAAGAGACGAGGCCTGCGTTTCGCAATACCGACAGGTGGACCGAAGTGTTGTTGGGCATGGTGTCCGTCTGCTCTGCAACCTCGCTGGACGTGATGCCGTTCGCCGCTCGCGCTATGGCCAGGAATATCTCCAGCCGGGTTGGCTGGGCCAAGGCACTGAGTTTCGCGACGGCATCCATCTTTTCCATTCTCCTGCAGATAGCGTCAGCGATCCCTACCGACAAGTTAATTCAATACTTCATTACCTATTGAAGTATTTTCTGTTCATGCTATGTGCCGTCTCACGAGGCGCTGGTAGGTCCGGCGCGGAACGTGGGAGCGGTGCGATGAGCGATACCGCAGAATTCGAAATCGACCCTTATTTCGAGCAGGCCCCGGTGGATTGGGCGCTCGATCCTCTCGAGGACGGGAGTGGAGGCATGTTGGCTGTTCACCGTGTCGCGCTCGTCCGGATCGCATGCGTGGCTGCAGAGACCGGGGCGCGAATGCAGCGGGACGGCTTGGCGGAGGATCCGGTCGGCTGGATGGTCTCGCCGCTCGAGCTCTTCGAAGGCCGCGCGCCGATCGAAGCCTGCATGGAGCGCAGCGCCTGCTCAAAGGCGATCCTCCTTCACGGCCTGGGTCTGGGCCTCGATGCGGATCCATCAGTCATCGATCGATTGCTCTTCGACCATTCCGCAACCTTGGAGACCGGACGTGGCTGAACCGGCGCAGTCTGACATCCGCCAGCTCCGCCGTGTCGATCTTCATGTAGGTGAAACAGGCTTCGGGGATCCGGACGATCCCCAACGTGTCGCGGCCGTTCTGGATGTGGAGACCACCGGGCTCGACCCTGAAAGCGACAGGGTCATCGAACTGGCGGTGCGACGCTTCAGGTATGATCCCGGCGGACATATCACCGAGATCGGCCGGGCGTGGTGCTGGCGCGAGGATCCCGGCGTCCCGCTGCCCGAAGATGTGATCCGGATCACCGGCATCACGGATCAGGACCTCATTGGACGGCGGATCGACGACCGGGTCGCGACCGATATCATATCGTCCGCCGATGTCGTCATCGCTCACAACGCCGCGTTCGATCGTCCTATGGTGGAGAAGCGCCTCACCGACTTGCCGACCAAGCAGTGGGCTTGCTCATGCGTGGAGATCGACTGGGCGGCGGCTGGTTTCGAAGGCAGGTCGCTCGGCTGGCTCTGTGCACAAGCCGGGTGGTTCTACGATGCGCACCGGGCTCAGGGGGATGTCGACGCGCTCATCCAGCTTCTGCGGCACGAGCGGACCGACGGTCGTCCGCTGCTCTACGAGCTCGATGGCAGCTCTTCATGCGATAGTTTCGTTATCGAAGCGGTCGGCTCGGCCTTCTCGACCAAGGATGCTCTGCGGATGCGCGGCTACCGCTGGGATCCGAAGGCGCAGGTCTGGTGGCGTGAGGTCATGGAGTTCCGCCTTCTTGAGGAACAAGCGTGGTTGGCCAGCGAGGTCTACGCGAGCGGAAAGGGCGCCCGAGCCCTTGGCCCCAGGCTGACGCGCCGAAACGCATACAACCGCTATCGCCTCGATAGTCCGGATTGATCGATGCCCAGAAAAACCAGTTCAGGAGGACCAAACATGCCAAGGAAGCCGAACCAGCGAAAGGTTGCCGACAAGCAGATCGCGAAAGCGACGGTGCCGGATGGCCTGATGAACGCCGCACCGGTTCCCTACCAGGTGGCGGACACCAGCATCACGGCCCTGCAGGTGTATCACAATCCCGATCGCCGACCGTCGGGCGACGGTCCCTGGAACAACGAGGCAGACAAGGTCTCCTGGATCGACAACGAGACCGGCCTCGGCTGCATCATGCTTCGCCAGAAGAACGGGACGATCTCTGGCTATGTGGGGGTTAGCCCGGAGCATCCGCTCTTCGGCTACGAGGCGGACGCCGTGCCGGTTGGCGTTTCCAACACGGTCCACGGCGGCGTGACCTACGGCAAGGCCTGCGAGGTCAACCGGTTCGAACGGCAAGCCCACGGTAAGCCGCGTCAGGAACGCTACACAGTTTGCCACACGACATTGGTCAGGACGGTGCAGGACTATCGCACGGTGCAGACCACCGAGGACGAGTTTCACGAAGAACTGTGGTGGCTGGGTTTCGATACCGATCATCCGGGCGACCTCGTTCCGGGCGGTCGATACGGTGAAGGTCGCAAGGGAGACGTCTATCGCGATCAATCTTTCGTCTACGCGAACTGCATCGATCTGGCGCGCAAGTTGAAGTCGCTGATCGAGAAGGGTTCGGACAGGGCTACGCCGACCAGTGCGCCGCTCGGCCTTCCGGCTCCCACCGAACGCCACGGTGAGTGATGGTCAGCTCGTTTCACCCTTTCGGTGCCGGTAAGGAACGCTACGGCGATGATCGGCATCCCGATCTACCCTGGGGATACTGGATGGTTTCGAGCGGATCCGTTCCGGGAGAACCGCCCCTAATCGATGAGGACGGCCGTGAATGGGGATCGGTGCGCGAAGCATTCTGGATCGATCGCCTCGGTCTGCCCGCCATCCATTCCGGGTGGATGAACGGGATCATGGAATTCATGGCGAGCTACCTCGCAATTGCCGACGGGCGCTTCGTTCCGCCGGAGGAGCGGGTCCGGGACATTTTCCTAGGTGATGGTCACCTCGATCAGTTTTTCAGAGCCTACCTGCTGGCTGCTGGGCTGGTGAACGACACGGACGGAAGGCCGACGCCTGAAGGGCGCTCTGTGCTGCTGATGCTCATTGCTACGCGAACGCGAGAGGATGCCGCGGAGGATGTAGGCCTCGACTGGATCTTGGCGAACCGGACGGCCGCGGGTCATGTCGAACGCATCGCTGCTGCCGAGCAGATTGAAAGGCGGGAGCGCGTCGCTGCCCGCATGGCGCATCGTTTCGCTACCGATACGATCGGCGGCGATCCGGTAGTGAAGCTGATCGGATTGCGGATCACCCGCGAGATTCCTGTGCGCAGCACCCTTTGGACGATGACCTGGCCCGATGGCGACCGTCTTGCGCGTGATCGTTTCTATCTGTGGCTTCTCGAGCGCATCGATCGCTGGGATGACTGGAGCGAAATGGTCACGCGTGACGGCGCGCGCGCCCTGACCGAACATTTTATGAAGCTGGCGTTCTGTGACCGAACGCCCAGCAACCTCGGCTCAAGTGACACCGGAAACTGACGTCTTCGGGGCTAGATCGAAATCTGAGCAGTCTTTGCGCGAAATCCGCAGAGAAGTGGAGGCCCGAGCCGGAATCGAACCGGCGTGCAAGGATTTGCAGTCCTCTGCGTAACCACTCCGCCATCGGGCCTCGCCCACACCTCTCGGTTGCGGGAAGCGGCGCACTAGCGATTCTCTGACCCAAAGGCAATCGCCTCTGAACGCCTTACGTAACGTCACACTGGACCCGTGGCCCGAATGCGGCAATCGTGCCTGCATGAGCATAGCCAATCTCCTCGATCCGATCACCGCCGATGGTGGCGAAACGCGTTTTTCCGGTCTCGAAAACTGGATGCAGGGCCGGACGCTTTACGGCGGGGCATCGGCGCTGATCGCCTATACCGCCGCGGTGCGCGCCTTTCCCGACCTGCCCCCGCTTCGCGCCGGCCAGGTGGCCTTCGTCGCGCCGACCGGCCCGCAACTGGAACTGCGGCGCGAAATCGTGCGGCAGGGGCGCAACGTCGCGCAGGTGCGCAGCGAAATCTGGTGCGAAGGCGAATGCACGCTGACCGCGTTCTTCCTGTTCGGCACCGCGCGGGAACCCAATGCGGTGCATCCGGCCGCCCCGGTTGCCGACTGGCCCGGCGCGCCGGAGGATCAGGAGCCTGCGATGAAGGGCAAGGGCCCCGCCTTCATCCAGAACAATTTCGAAATTTTGCGTGCACAGGACATGCAGGGCCCGGGCGATCCGGTGGTGCGGCGCTGGGCGCGGCTGGCGGACCGCGAAGGGCTCGATCCGGTGAGCGAGCTTATCCTCTTGGGCGATGTCCTGCCCCCCGGCGCCATGCGGGCGATGAAGCGGCAGGGACCGATCAGTTCGATCAACTGGAGCTTCAACCTGCTCGACACCGCGCCTGCGACCCGTGACGGCTGGTGGCTGAGCGAGAATGCCAGCCAGCACGCCGATGCCGGCTATTCGAGCGAACGGCTGCGGCTGTGGAATGCCGACGGCAAGCAGGTTCTTGAAGGCATGCAGTGCGCGGCGATCTTCGGCTGAGGCATACAGGGTGACAAAGGTGACAGCGTGTCACCCGTGTCCTACCTGTTCCAAGCGATTGAATTACAGATATATTTGTGCAAGCAGAGCCGGGTGACACTTCTCCCGTTCGCTTGTCGCTAGGCACCATCGGAAAAGCGGGCATCGGCTTCCAGATCGCTGTCGTCGAGCCAGTTTTCCGGCCCGCGCTCCACCCGGTCGCAAAGCGGATCGAGATCATCGGGTTCGAAGGCGGCCGCCGGTTCCCAGTCGCGCACGGGTCGGGGCGCGAACTGCGCGCGCATGGCGAGTAATGCCACTGTCAGCCGTTCGTCGAACTTGCGCGACGTGCCGATCAGTTCGCCCTGGTGGTAGTGCGGCACCTCGACCCCGTGCAATGCCCTCTCGAGCGCGGCTTCGGCCAGCACGTCGAACCGTGTGATGAAGGCCGCGTCCCACGCCTTGTCGAAAGGCTTGCCCCGCAACCGCGCGCGCAAGCGATAGGCCGATTGCCGGCTCATCCCCACCGCCTTAGCGGCAGCGGATACGCTGTGGCTGGCCCCCAGTTCGCGCAGGAACGCAGCCTGTCGCGCTGGTGTCCAGCCGTCATGGCGGGCGGTGTCGATGGTGGCGGGAAGCTGCGCATCGGCGGTGTCGTCACCGGCGGGCGCAAACGAAGCGGGGTGCGGTTGGTCTGTCATCCGCGAAGATAAGCCAAATTCGGCGCGAGTAGGAAAGTCAAAAACCTTGCCTGGGACAGTCGCCAATTCTAGCTTGGCGAGAACATGGAGGAATGCCGGATGATCCGCAATCAATCCGCATTTAGCAACGTATCTCGAATACCGTCTGATCGACCGTGAAGTTACGGCGTCTACTTGCAGCCGCGATGCTCGTCGGTGCGATACTGTTTGCAGCGTGGTATGTATTTTCTCCTCGACTGGCGATATCCCAACTCGGCGATCGTAACGCAGCGCCGGAAGATCTGCTTGCGCTGTACGATCGAGAAAATGTGCGATCGGCCTTCGAACAGCAGATGGTGCCGGGGGTGGACAGGTACGCGCCCCCAATCACCAAGCGCGTCTTGCTGGATGCGATGTCGGATCCCAGAGCCGTGCGAGCCTTCATCAGCGAGCCTTATGGCGATTGGCAATTTGCTGCTTTCGACGGATTGCCCGACGAACTTCGAATCGAAGAACCAGAGGGGGCGATGCCCCGCGTGATGGAAATCACCGAAAGCTGGGAGTTCACCCGTACAAACTTCGATGAAGTTATCGCATCTCCCGCCGACCGTGAGGATCAGGAAGGCAACGCATATCGATTTGAGCGAAACGGACTGAATTGGCGCTTGGTCGCCATAATATTACCGCGCCCGATCGGTTGAGGGGTATCCATGTACAAGAACGAAAATGGTTTCGATTTACGAAGAATGCCCCAGCGCTCTGAAATCGGAACTTCGTGGTTCGGTATGTCATGAAGGATCGACCGATGAATCTGACTGGTGCCTGTCTTTGCAAGGCCATTACCGTCCATCTTCCCACCGGGAAAAACGATGTAGGCGTTTGCCATTGCGCCATGTGTCGAAAATGGAACAGCGGACCCTGGATGTCGCTTCAGGTACCGAATGCCGAAGTGACTGGCGATACACTGATCGTCTACAAGTCTTCGGCCTTCGCGGAGCGAGGTTTCTGCGCGCAATGCGGATCACACATCTTCCATCGCCCGCAGGATGGGCCCGAATTGGCGATTTCAGCAGGCCTGTTCGAACCCGATGGTCAATACATCGCCCGTGAAATCTGCTTCGACGACAAGCCGCCCTTCTATGAATTCGTGGCTCGAAGCGAACGCCGGACAACTGCCAGCATGGCGCGCGAATGGCTGCCTCGATTGATCATTAGACGGATCGCCCGCTGGTTTTCCGGAAGGTGACATGTGCGGTGCTATGGTGCGCAGTCTGACCTTGCGAACCATTGATCACAATCGCCTGCCGACGAACGCAGATTAGCTGAACTTCGGCGGCCTTTTCTGCATTTCCGCCATCCCCGCTTCGACCTGGTTGGGCGTACGCATGATGCCGTCCTGTTCTTCGCTTTCGGCCATCAGGATCGCGTCTTCGCCTTCTTCCTGCATCACCTTGAACAGGCGCTTGGCGCCGCGGATCGCGTCGGGGTTCTTGTTGGCGATCGTTTCGGCGATCGCCGTTGCGCGTGCCAGCGGGTCGTCTTCCAGCATGGTGGCAAAGCCGATGCCCAGCGCTTCTTCGCCCGAGAATTCGCGGTTGGTATAGGTCAGTTCGCGCAAGGTATCGTCGCGTACCAGGCCGCGCCACAGGGCATAGCCGCCCATGTCGGGCACGAGGCCCCATTTCATTTCCATCACCGCCATGCGCGTTTCGGGATGGACCACGCGGATGTCGGCGCCACTGGCGATCTGCAGCCCGCCGCCGAAGCATACGCCGTGTACCGCGGCGATTACCGGCACGGGGCATTTGCGCCACGTCATCGCGGCTTCTTGCGCGCGGTTGGCATTGCCATGCGTCCGCTCTGCCAGCTTGGCCTGCGGATTGGATCCGCCATTCGCCATGCTGGACAGATCGAGGCCGGCGCAAAAGGCCCGGCCTTCGCCCGACAGCACCGCCACGCGCAGGCCTTCCATCGAGCGCAGCGCCTCACCCGCTTCGAGGATCGCCTCGAACTGGGTGGGGTCCAGCGCATTCATCTTGTCGCCGCGGGTGAAGCGCACCTGCGCCACGCCATTGTCGGCAAGGTCAATCGAAACGCGATCGTGGAAGTTCATATGCTGTCCTCTCAATCCTCTTATGTATCGCTTCAGCTGCGCTCGGCAAGGAAACGCTTGATGTTGCGCGCCGCCTGCCGGATCCGCTGCTCGTTTTCGACCATGGCGATGCGAACGTAGCCTTCGCCCTCTTCGCCGAAGCCGACACCCGCGGCCACCGCCACTTCGGCGTGCTCCAGGAGCTGCTTGGAAAATTCCAGGCTGCCCATTTCCTCGAACCCCGGTGGCAGCTTGGCCCAGGTGAACATGCTGGCGGGGGGTGAGGGAATATCCCAGCCCGCCCGGGCGAAGCTTTCGACCATCACGTCGCGGCGGTGCTGGTAGCGTTGCCGGTTCTGTTCGACCACGTCCTGCGGGCCGTTGAGTGCCGCGCATGCCGCCGCCTGGATCGGCGTGAATGCCCCGTAATCGAGGTAGGATTTCACCCGCGTAAGCGCAGCCACCAGTTCGCGGTTGCCGACGCAGAAGCCGATCCGCCACCCTGCCATGGAGAAGGTTTTCGACATGGATGTGAATTCGACCGCCACGTCCTTGGCGCCGGGTACCTCCAGGATCGATCGGGTGGGTTTGCCGTCGTAATAGAGTTCCGAATAGGCGAGGTCGGACAGGATCCAGACCTTGTTTTCCCGCGCCCAGTCGACCAGCCGTTCGTAAAAGGCGAGATCGACCGTTTCGGCCGTGGGATTGCTGGGGTAGTTTACCACCAGCACCGTCGGACGCGGCACGGTGTAGGCCATCGCATTGTCCAGCGCCTTCCAGTAATGTTCGTCAGGCGTGGTCGGCACGCTACGGATCGTGGCGCCGGCGATGATGAAGCCATAGGTGTGGATCGGATAGGCCGGGCTGGGCGCAAGGATCACATCGCCCGGCGCGCTGATCGCGGTGGCCATTGACGACAGGCCTTCTTTCGAGCCCATCGTGACCACCACCTCGCTTGCCGGATCCAGTTCGACCCCGAAGCGGCGCTGGTAGTAATTCGCCTGCGCCTTGCGCAGCCCGGGAATGCCCTTGGACTGCGAATAGCCGTGCGCGGTCGGCTTGGCCGCGACTTCGCACAATTTGTCGATCACGTGCTGGGGTGGCGGCTGGTCGGGATTGCCCATGCCGAGGTCGATAATGTCGCGCCCGGCCTGCCGCGCCGCATGCCGCATCGCGTTCACTTCGGCGATGACATAGGGGGGCATGCGTTTGATGCGGTAGAAATCGTCGGACATTCGGGGCCTTTCGGGCGTTGGGGTTTTCACACTGATTACCTATTCACCGTGCAGGTGCAATCGGGCTAGGTGCGCAATGGCGCGCAATATCCTATGGTCAGCCCAACACGCGCTTGACCGCACGAGGAGCGAGAATGACCGACGACGGCCCCGACCCCTTCACCAATCTCTTCGAAGCCCCGGCGAAACTGGCGCGCACCATGTTCGCGCCGATGGCGGAAGCGACGGCGGGCACGCCGTTGAGCGCAGAGGATATGCGCGAATGGACGGCGGTAGGCGCCAGGCTGCAGGGGCTGTGGCTGGAATTCCAGAGCGAACAGTTGGCCAATCCGCAATCGCTTGCTCCCTATCTCGACCCGACCCGCTGGATGAACCTGGCGCAGGACTGGTACCGGCAGATGCCCATCGCCGATCCGGCGCAGCAGCAGGCGCTGATGCAGGAAGGCATGGCGCTGTGGAACCAGATCCTGGGGCAGTACGGCATGGGCGCGGACGGCCAGCCGCAAGCCAATGGCGATCCCGACCTGCCGCGCAAGGACAGGCGCTTCGCCGATCCGCGCTGGAGCGCGCACCCGGCCTATGCGCTGATCCACCAGACCTATCTTTTCCTTGCCGAACGCGTTGCCGAAATGGTCGACCGGATGGAAGGCCTGCCCGAGGACAAGCGCGAGCAACTGCGCTTCACCACGCGGGCGGTGACCGAAGCGGCCAGCCCGTCTAACTTCCCGCTGCTCAATCCCGTGGTGATGGAACGCACGCTGGAGACGAAGGGCCAGAATCTCGTCAAGGGCATGGAACACCTGCTCGCCGATGTGCGGCGCGGCCAGCTGTCCCATACCGATGCCAGCGCGTTTACCCTGGGCGAGAATATCGCGGTGACGCCCGGCAAGGTCGTGCACGAAACGCCGCGGTACCAGCTGATCCAATACACCCCGACCACCGATAGCGTGATGGCGACCCCGCTGGTGATCTTCCCGCCATGGATCAACCGGTTCTACATCCTCGACCTCAACGCCAAGAAAAGCTTCGTGCGCTGGGCGGTCGAACAGGGCGTGACGGTGTTCATGGTCAGCTGGAAATCGGCCGATGCCAGCATGAAGGACGTCGTCTGGGAC
>CATMNW010000033.1 GCA_950071875.1 uncultured Erythrobacteraceae bacterium
GCAGCGCTGGCAGAACTGCTCGAGCAGAGCGGGCTCATCATCGATCTGGACGAATTGCGACAGGGTGTCGATCACCATGGCGAACAGGCCCTTGTTCCGGACTGGTTACGGCAGGAACAGCGCGCTTGGGCGGCAGTGCCCTTGCTGCATTTCGACCGCCTGGCAGGGCTCATCGTGCTTTCGCGCCCCCAATTTGATCGCAAACTGGATTGGGAGGATTTCGACCTGTTGACGGTCGTCGGCAGACAGCTTGCAAGTTACCTTGCAGAACAGGCCGGTCAGACTGCCTTGCTCGAGGCGGGAAGGTTCGACGAGTTCAATCGGAGGATGGCCTTCGTGATGCATGACATCAAGAACCTGTCCAGCCAGATGTCCTTGCTCCTGCGGAACGCGGAAAAGCATGCCGACAAACCTGAATTTCGGCAAGACATGTTGGTAACGCTGCGCAACAGCGCCGACAAACTGAATACGCTGCTGGCAAGGCTCGGGCGGTATGGTTCGCCGGCACGGGATGTTTCGGCACCGTTGAACCTGGCGGCGACGGTTGATCAGGTCGCGGCACGGTTCGGCAAGGTCCATCCGGTCACGATCTTGCGTTCTGAACCAGCCTCGGTTCACGCCAATGCAGAGGCGCTCGATCAGGCGCTCGGGCATCTGGTGCAGAATGCGATAGATGCCAGCGAACCGGCAAGACCTGTTACAATCGAGGTGTTTAGCGACGGTCTGTCAGGCAAGGTGACGGTTATCGACAACGGGTGCGGAATGAGCCCGCATTTCGTTCGAAACGGGCTGTTCAAACCCTTTATATCGTCAAAGACAGGTGGCTTCGGCATTGGAGCTTTCGAAGCCCGTGAACTGATCCGAAGCATGAATGGCAGGCTGGATGTGGAATCGCGTGAAGGTCTCGGCAGCCGCTTCACCGTGAGCATCCCGCTTGTCGCAGCAAGACAGATTATCGGGCGCACCCGGCCCGCCGAGGAAAACGAGGTCGCAATATGACTGAGGCCAAGCCCAAGCTCCTGATCGTCGAAGACGACGAAGGCCTGCAGGCGCAGCTCAAATGGGCTTACGAAGACTTTGAGGTGATACTGGCGGCTACGCGCGAGGAAGCGCTTACTGCCATACGAGCGGAGGAGCCCGCAGTCGTTACCCTCGACCTCGGCCTTCCACCGGACCCTGACGGTACCAGCGAAGGTTTCGCTGTCCTCGAGGCCATCACAGCGATGAAGCCCGATACGAAGGTCATTGTGGCATCGGGTCATGGCGCGCGCGAAAGTGCGCTCCGGGCTGTCGAGCAGGGGGCTTACGACTTTTATCAGAAGCCCGTAGATATCGATACGCTCGGCCTTATTGTGCAACGTGCCTACCGCCTCCACCAGATCGAGACCGAAAACAAACGCCTGTCCGAAAAGGTCGGTGAGGATCGCACGGTTCTGGGTTCCATGATTACGGCCGCGCCTGAAATGGCCAAGGTCGCGCGTACGATCGAACGTGTCGGGCCAACCAATGTCTCGGTTATGCTGCTCGGCGCCAGCGGGACCGGCAAGGAATTACTGGCCCGCGCGGTTCATGATTCCAGCAACCGGCAAGGCGGCGCATTCATCGCAATCAATTGTGCAGCCATCCCAGAAAACCTGCTGGAGAGCGAGCTTTTCGGTCATGAAAAGGGGGCATTCACGGGCGCCGTCAAAATGACGGAGGGTAAAATCGAATTGGCGAGCGGGGGTACGCTTTTCCTCGACGAGGTGGGCGACATACCGCTTCCACTGCAGGTCAAGCTTTTGCGTTTCCTGCAGGAGCGGACAATCGAACGCATTGGCGGACGCAAGCAAATTGCCGTCGACACACGTATCGTTTGCGCCACTCACCAGAACCTCGAGGCGATGATCGGCGAGGGCACATTCCGGGAAGACCTGTTCTACCGCCTCGCAGAAATCGTCGTTAAGGTTCCGACACTTGAAGAACGACCCGGTGACGCGGTCTTGCTGGCGAAACATTTCCTCGCCCGCTTTGCCGATGAAATGAACCCGAAGGTGAAGGGGTTTGCGCCGGATGCGCTTACAGCCATCGACGCCTGGAACTGGCCGGGAAACGTTCGCGAACTGGAAAACCGCGTGAAGCGCGCGGTCATCATGGCTGACGGGAAGCTGGTTTCCCCGGAAGATCTCGACTTGTCCGAAACGGATGACGATCAAACAGAAACCGCGTTGAACCTGAAGGCAGCGCGGGAACAGGCAGACCGCCGGATGATACGCCAGGCCCTTTCCCGTAGCGAGGGCAACATTTCCAGCACCGCCAAGATGCTCGGCATCAGCCGGCCAACGCTTTACGACCTGCTCAAGCAATATGATTTGCAGGCCTGACTTCCGAATTGCGATCGCCTTATTGCTAGGTTCGATCTCGCTTGCAGGCTGTGACGAAACCGCGTCCGAGTTATCGGCAATCGATGCGGCCAGGGCGGAGCTGGCGCAAGGAAACTGGCTGGCCGCGCAGATTAACCTCGAAGCCGCTTTAGAAAGCGGTGTTTCGCGGGAAGACGTCGCTGCGCTGTTTGGTGAAGCCGAACTGCAAGAGGGTGACTTCGCCAGTGCCCGCGCCTGGCTCGGCCCCGGTCAATTCTCCCCCGAAACGCAGGCTTTGGGCTTCCGGATGCTGGGCCGGCTCGAAATGTCGGACGGCAATCTGCCGGCTGCGGGGCGAGCGTTCGACAGCGCGTACCGCGCGGATCCCGACAATGCTGAATTATGGGTCGATATCGGTAGGCTTCGCTATCGAGGCGGAGAACAACTCCAGGCAATCGAGGCGGCGGAAAGAGCATTGGAACTCGATCCTGAAGACGCCCAGGCTTTACGCTTCAGGGGACAACTGGCACGCGATGCCGATGGGCTAGAGGCTGGTGCCCGCCTGTTGGGACGAGCACTCGAAAAACTGCCGCAGGATATCGATTTGCGCGTGGAATACGCCGCGACGTTGGGTGACGCGGGCCTTGCCAAAGCGGCATTGCAAACCTTGCGGGCCGGCGATGCTGCGGCTGCTGTCACACCAAAGGGGTTGTTCGTGCAGTCGGTAATTGCTGCCCGAGGTGGGAATATTTCTCTCGCAAGAGACTTGCTTCAGCGTTCAGAACTCGAACAGCAAGGGGTACAGTCAGCAGAACTTCTGTCGGCGATTATCGACCTGGAAGCGGGTAATTCTGCCAGCGCGACGCAATCGCTGGATCGTCTTTATCAAAGACAGCCCGATAACCGGAGGGTGCGCGACCTTTTCGCTTTCGCGTTGTCCCGGATCGGGGGCGAACGGGAGCTGATCGATCGGTTCGCCGAAGACGCGATCGGGCCAAGCGGCTCGACGTATCTGAGAACACTTGTTGGTCGCGCCTACGAGGCGATTGGTGAGCGTGAAGCGGCGGCGCGTTTTCTGGATTTGGCCGCGCATGGAAATCCCGCTCTTTCAGTGCTGCCGAGCCGGTCTTCACCGCAAGATCCTGATCTGTCCGATAGACGCAGTGCTGTCGGCACCCGGGATTTTGTCCGTCACGCAATTGCGGGCCGCGATAATTCGGGGGGTGTAGGGCGCGCGCGCGAACTGGCGAGATTGCTGCCGGGATCGGCCGACGCCTTCAGTATATTGGGGGACGCCGAATTTGCGGCGGGAAACAAACCAGCGGCGCGAACGGCCTACGAACGCTCGGCTGCAGTGCGTCGCCCGTGGCCACTCGCCCTCAGACTTGCAGGCGTTTTGCAGAACGCAGGAGCGGTCAAGGGCCTGCTTGTGGCGTATGTGCGCGACAATCCGATGAATGGAGAGGCTGTTGCCATCCTGGCCGATGCATACGCCGCCGAAGGTGACTGGGACCGCGCCGTGACACTGCTCGATCACGCGATGGGATTGGGTATGGAAAGGGTGCCATGGGTGCTGGCTGCGCGGAGCATCGGTGCTCTGCAACAAGGCGATAGTGAAACGGCGCTGGCATTCGCGCTGGCTGCCCACGAACTGCAACCGATGAACCCGCTGGTCGTCTCTGCGCTTATCGAAGCGTTGCCGGAAGAGGAGGTGGCAGCGCGGAGCGAGTTGCAGGCAAAACTTCGCTCGCTCATACAGAGTTGAAGTATCGACAACTCTATTGGCTGACGGCAAAGGCGAAGCCATGGGCCTACGAACTGTTTTAGCCGATCCGATGCTTCGAATGCTGGCAGCCGCGATCGCGTTTGCCGCGATATTTCCCGCGCTCGGGGAAGCCCGGAACGTAGCTCAAACCGTTGCGAATGTGGCGATATTCGTCCTCTTCCTGCTCAATGGAATGCGCATCGCGCGCAGCGATATTGCTGCTGGTGCCTCGAACTGGCGTTTTCTGTTGCCTCTGGTCACGTGGGTCTTCGGGGCGATGGCTCTGACCGGACTGGCTTTGGCCTCAATAGCCGAAGGGGTTCTTGCGCCCTCGGTAGCACTCGGCTTCCTTTATCTGGGCACGCTCCCTTCCACCGTTCAGTCGGCTACATCGTATACCTCGCTCGCGCGGGGCAATATCGCACTTTCTGTCGTGGGAGCAGCGCTGCTGAACATTCTGGGCGTTTTCGTAACCGTACCGATCTTCCTGGCGCTGGGTGGGAGCGGCGCGGGCGCGGTCGGCATGGAAGCAGTCGGCAAGATCATGCTTCTGCTGATTTTGCCATTCGCCATCGGTCAGGCAGTTCAGGGGTTCTCGACAGCCTTCATCGCGAAGCACAAGCCCAAGATTGCCTGGATCGATCGCTTTGCAATTTCGGTTGCGATCTATGTCGCATTTTCAGGAGCGGTCGAACAGGGGATCTGGACCAGGGTCGATGGCATCGACTGGCTGGTGATCGGCATGCTTGTGGCGGCATTCCTGCTGGTAGGAAATTTGGGTGCCTGGGTGGCAGGTGGTGCGCTGAAGCTTTCCCGGCAGGACCGTATCGCCTTCCTTTTTGCAGGTGCCCAGAAAAGCGCCGCTGTCGGGGCGCCTCTGGCCACGATCCTGTTTCCACCGGCCGAAGCCGGCTTCATCGTCATCGCTCTTCTGCTGTACCACTTTTTCCAGCTGGTGGTCGCAGCGCCGGTAGCTAGTCGATTGGCGCAGTCGAATCTTCGGGGTGACGGCGATTGTGCCGTACCGACCACAGAAAGCTGAGACCGATCAGGATTGCACCAAGCAGGCCGGTGATGGTTTCGGGAATATGCCAGCGGGCAGACAGCAACATGATGATGCCCAGCACGATGATTGCCCAGAACGCCCCGTGCTCGAGATAGCGATATTGCGCCAGCGTACCGGTGTGGACGAGATGGATGGTCATGGAACGAACGAACATGGCGCCAACTGACAGGCCTAGAGCGATGATGATCATGTTGTTCGACAGTGCGAATGCACCGATCACCCCGTCGAAGCTGAAGCTCGCATCCAGCACTTCGAGATAGAGAAAACCACCGAGGCCCGACTTGACGATTTCGCCTGCCGCTTTCTTGCGCGCCTCGCGGGCTTCGATGATCGCTGCGATTGCATGTACCGCGATGAAGGTGATCAGCCCAAGAACCGCAGCAGTGAGAAAGGTGATTGCGTCGTCCGGCTGCAATAGCGTCGAGACGAAATAGACGAGGCCCAGCACAAGACCGATCTCGACCGCTGGCACGTTGGAGAACTTGTTGATGGTCTTCTCCAGCGCTGCGATCCAGTGGACTTCCTTGTCTTCCTCGAAGAAGAAGGTCAGGCCGACCATCGCGAGAAACGCGCCACCGAAACCGGCAATGCCGATATGCGCGCCGGACACGATCTCTTCGTAGCGGGCTGGTTCATTCAGCGACAGCGAGATTGCTTCCATCGGCCCCACGCGCGCAGCGATCGAAACGATAGCGATCGGGAACACGATCCGCATGCCGAAGACTGCAATGAGTATGCCGATAGTGAGGAAGCGTTGTTGCCAGACCGGATCCATGTCGCGCAGCACCGTGGCGTTCACGACCGCATTGTCGAAGCTCAGGGAAACCTCGAGGATCGACAGGACAATTACGATCCACAATATGCCCAGCGTAGCGGTTACCGAACCGGTGCTGGTCCATCCGTACCATCCGGCCAATGCAAAGCAGATCGCGGTGAAGACGAACGAGAATGTGTAGTAGTTTCGGATGGTTTCCATGATGTCGGGTTTCCCTCAGCCTTTCTTGGGCTGGTAGGTCTGGTCGCTCGTCGGGAAGCTGCGGCTGCGCACTTCCTCGGCATATTGGGCCACCGTTTTTTCGATCACGCTCGCGATGTCCTCGTATTTTTTCACAAAGCGCGGGACCCGCTCGAACATTCCAAGCATGTCTTCGGTCACCAGAACCTGACCGTCGCATTGTGAAGAGGCACCGATACCGATGGTCGGGCAGGCAACGGCCTGCGTGGCTTCGATGGCTATCGGTTCCAGCACACCTTCCAGGACGATGGCGAAAGCGCCTGCGTCATCTAGCGCCTTTGCGTCGCCGACGATTTTTTCCGCCTCTGCATCACTGCGTCCGCGGGCCGCATACCCACCGAGTACATTCACCGCTTGCGGGGTGAGGCCGACATGACCCATCACGGGAATTCCGCGCTGGTTCAGGAACGCGACGGTTTCGGCCATCTGTTCGCCTCCTTCGAGTTTTACAGCAGCCGCACCCGACTGCTTGAGCAGGAACGTTGCGCTCTCGAATGCTTGCTGGGGCGACTGTTCGTAGGAACCGAAAGGCATATCGACCACAACCACCGAATGGTAGCTGCCGCGCACGACGGCGGCGGCGTGGTTAGCCATCATGTCCAGGGTCACGGGGATGGTGGTTGGCAACCCGTAGATGACCTGCGCAAGCGAATCGCCGACCAGCAGAATGTCGCAATGTGCATCCAGAAGTTGTGCCTGCCGCGCGGTATAGGCGGTCAACATGACCAGCGGATCGCCGGACTTGCCGTCGGTCTTGTGCGCGCGGATCTTAGGCACAGTCAGCCGTTTCATGGGCTGGGGCGTGGGATTGGCGCGGCTCGTGCTCGTATCGAGCTGGAAGGTCGTTGACATGATCGTCCCACTAGCAAGCGCGTGGACGATGGCAAAGCGAAGCTTGGAATTGCGCGGAATTGCGTGTTTAAGGGCGAAACGTGTCGCGCGTCTGACAAGGTGCGTTAGGGAAGGGAAATACTGACAATGGTCGCCACCACGACTTCGACTGGCGAGGGCTGGTCCTCACGCACTGCATTTATCCTTGCTGCGGTGGGGGCCGCGGTGGGCCTGGGCAACATCTGGCGGTTCCCGACACTTGCGGGCGAAAGCGGGGGCGGGGCCTTCGTAATCTTCTATATCGCCTGCGTATTCCTGCTGGGCCTGCCCCTGGTGCTTTCCGAGATATTCATCGGCCGCGTGGGGCAGACCGATGCAGTTGGATCGATCCGGCGCGTTGCGGCTGAATCGAAAGCATCGCCCAACTGGGCAATATTCGGTGCGATCGGTGCGTTGGCAGCGTTCCTGATCGTCGCCTTCTATTCGGTCGTTGCAGGTTGGGTGCTGTATTATGCTGGCGTGATGGGGGGCGACCTCATTTCCGCGATCATGGCAGGGGATCCGTTCCGTGGGGCTCTGGTTGGTGAAAGCCAGGAGCAGATCCAGCAGCGCCTCGGGGATATGTTTGCTAGCCCCGGTCTGCTCCTCACCATGCACTTCCTCTTCATGGGTTTGACGCTGTACATCGTCGCGCGGGGGGTAAGTTCCGGGATCGAGAAGGCTGCGACCTATCTGATGCCGATGTTCTTCGTCCTTCTCGTGGGCCTTGTGCTGTACGGCGCGATCGAGGGTGACATAGGTGATGCAGTGGCATTCCTGTTCACACCCGATTGGTCGAAGCTGACTCCGCAGGTGATGAACTCTGCGCTGGGCCAGGCCCTGTTCTCGCTCTCGCTCGGCGTCGCTGGCCTCATTACCTACGGCTCCTACATCAAGGAAGGCAGCGGCCTCGGGCCGACTGCCGCAGTGATCGCGGTCGCCGATACGACGGTTGCGCTTCTGGCCGGTCTGATGATCTTTCCGATCGTACTGGCGGTTGGCCTTGATCCTGCCGCCGGGCCGACTCTTGTTTTCCAGACGCTGCCTTTCGCATTCCAGACGATGCCCGGCGGGGCGCTGTTCGGCTTCCTGTTTTTCGTGCTTATCCTGGTCGCTGCAGTGACCAGTTCGATCTCGCTGCTCGAGGTCCCGACGGCCTATGGTATCGGTGAACGGGGCTGGAGCCGTCCGAAGTCCGCCCTGATCTTCGGTGGGGGAGCGTTCCTGATCGGGATTGCCTGTCTGCTTGGCTATAACGTCTGGGCCGATGTGCGCCCGCTTGGCTTCTGGTCATTGTTCGAGAATACGGACATTCTCGACACCGTCGATGGCTTTACCGGTAAGGTTATGCTGCCGGTCGGCGCTTTGCTGACGTCGATCTTCATCGGTTGGAAGGCCGATGCGAACCTGCTCCGCACCACCACGGGCCTCTCGCCCTGGGCGTTCAGCCTCTGGCGGTTCCTGATTGCCTGGCTCTGCCCGTTGGCGGTCGCCATCATTCTCGTGACCGGCCTGTTCCCGTCTATTCTCGGGGCATGAATTAGAAAGGGCCGCCCGATTAGGGGCGGCCCTTGCGACTTTTCTTATGTTTTTGGGTCGATCTAGATATCGACCGATTCGACGTGTCGTTTTTCGGCTTCGTCATGGACGGTCATGCCCAATGCCATTTTCGCGGTGTTGAGAAGGCCGAGATCGCCCGACCAGATTTCTGCGTCGCCAAGGTCCATGCGCAGGAACAGGATGTCGGGATCGTCCTTGCCGCCGTCATACCAGGCTTCGACAAAGTTGTTCCAGAACTGGTCGAAACGTTCCTTGCTGGTTTCTACCGCCAGAGTACCGTCGAAGCGGGCGAACATTTCGTGATCCTTGCCTGTGAAGCTGGCTTTCACCTTGCCAAGCTTGGCGAAGGATGAGTTCTTCTGGGTGAAGAACCAGATCGAGCTGTTAGCATCTTCATCCAGCTGGGCAGTCATCGGGACTGATGTCTCCGACTGACCATCGAGTTCGAGGAACAGGAAAGGCGAGTCGGCCAGTGCCAGCCAGAATTTTTTCTTGAGCGCTTCGGCATCGCCGTTGGAATATTTCATGTTCGCTACCTTTCTGAATGCTTTGGTTTTTGAACGGCGATGAAGGTGCGCCGTTCCTGCGCTGCGCCGGATCGAGGCTGTGGAGGGATGAATTGCGAATCGATACGATATGGAACATAAAAGGAACAAACGAGTCGTTCCTCTATGCCCAACCCTGATATCCATCCCCTGCCTTTTGCGGCTTTCGAAGACGTTGCAGCGCTGTCCGCGCGGCGCAGTGCCCGCTGGCGCCCGGGCCTGGCATCGCGACAGGGGCTGGCGTTGCATAACGAACTGTTTGCTTCGTCGTGTGATGGGGCAGGGGGTGCTGCGGCGTTGGCCCTGGCGCTGGACGACTGGCGCAACCTTCCAGTCGAAGATGTGGCTGAAACTCAGGACCGGCGCAGCATATTGTGGGTCCAGACGCGCGAGGCTGCGCGGCGTACCGGCCGCCCCTATCGTGCAGGCCTTCCCGCAGATATGCAGGCCCGGATCATCTACGTACTGGCTGAAAAGGCGGAAGATGCCCTTTTCGCGCTTGAAGAGGGGTTGCGATGCCGCGATCTCGCGTTTGTGGTCGGCGAAATCGCCGGCAATCCGAAAGCGCTCGACTTTACAGCTTCCCGCCGGTTGACCCTAACGGGCGAAAAACACGGCGTTCCCCTCTTTCTCGTACGGATCGATGCCGAGCGTGACCTTTCCTCGGCGCGGATGCGGTGGGAGGTCGCCTCCGCGCCTTCTCCGGCGTCAGCTTGGAACCCGCAGGCTCCCGGGATACCGCGCTGGCAAACCGAACTTTTTCGCGCACGTTCGCATGCGCCGGGACACTGGATGCTGGCAGAAGAAAACGGGCAGCTTCTGGTTTCCGGCGAGCAGGAGGAAGTCGACGAGGCGTTAGCCAACTGGGCGGCGGGTTTGCGCTTCAGGCACCCGCCACGCCGCGCATGAAGGGCGGGCTCGCGGGGGTGCCGCAGTCCCGCCGTATCCTTTCGATCTGGCTTCCTGCGCTGGCAATGGATCACTGGCGTATGCTTGTGCGCGACCAGAACGACGCGCTGGATGCAGGGCCGCTGGTGCTGATTTGCGATACCGCGCATGGTCCACGCATCGAAGCGGTCAATCGCGCTGGCGCGGCTGTGGGCGCGCGCAAGGGCATGATGCTGGCCGATGCGCGTACGCTGTGTCCCGAAATCGCCACTGCACCTAGCGACCCCGCCGGCGATCTCGCGTTTCTCGAACAGCTGGCTATCTGGGCGCAGCGCTGGGGCCCGTGGTCCGCACTCGATGCACCCGATGGATTGCTGGTCGATGTTACTTCGGTCCCACATCTGTTCGGGGGCGAGAAACGCCTGCTCGACGATGTTCACGCGGCATTTTCCAGGCGCAGCATTTCCCTGCGCGCAGCGATCGCCCCGACGGCAGGGTCTGCGTGGGCCCTGGCGCATTACGGGCCACCCGGGGCGATAGTGGACTGTCACGATGACATCGAACGCGCGCTGGCCAGCCTTCCTGTAGCTGCGCTTCGTCTCGATCAGGACGTGCTCACCGTGCTGCGCCGTCTTGGCCTGAAACGGATGGAGGAAATTTCCACCATCGGGCGCGATGCGATCCAGCGGCGTTTCCGCAACCGCAAGTCGCCAGCTGCCAATCCGCTTATCCGTCTGGACCAGCTTCTGGGCCGTGTGCCCGAGCCGTTGTTACCTGTGATCCCGCAGCAGATGCCGCTGGTCCAGCGTCGGCTGATGGAACCGATCCGCCACCGCCAATTGCTCGACCAGGTGGTCGCGGACCTTGCCAAGGACATGGCACGCGAACTCGAAGGGAAAGGGCAGGGGGCACGCAGGCTCGAACTCGGCCTGTGGCGCGTCGATGGAGAAGTGGTGGTTCGCCGTCTCGAAATGGCTGCTGCTACGCGCGATCCCGATCACATCGTGCGATTGTTCGCATCACGGCTCGACGATGTCGATGCGGGTTTCGGCATAGAAATGCTGCGTCTGCGCGTCAGTTGGGCCGAACCGCTCGCACTCGAACAGGGCAATATCGAAGCTTCGGCAGAGGCACATGGCACTTCGCTTGCTGCATGTATCGATCGCCTGACCGTCCGTCTCGGCGCAAAGGCTGTCAGCCGTCCGGTTCCTTACGCCAGTCATATTCCGGAGCGTGCCCAGCGCTGGCAGCCCCCGCTCGAGCCCGAAGCTGCTTCGCAAGGCCAGTTCGCTTTCCATGCGCGGCCCCTTAAGCTGCTCGACAATCCGGAAAAGATCGCCGTGCTTTATGCAACGCCCGACGGCTATCCGCAGCGCTTCCGCTGGCGCGGGTCAGTGCACGAGGTTGCGCGGGTCGAAGGACCAGAGCGCATTGCACCCGAATGGTGGCGTGAACGCGGGGCTGCTCGCCTGCGCGACTATTATCGGATCGAGGATGGTGAAGGGCGGCGCTACTGGATCTACCGCCTTGGCATCATCGGAGACGGTCGTGGTGGTGCACCCGACTGGTACCTGCAAGGTCTGTGCGCCTGAAAGACGAACCGCTCGCCAGAACGAATTCGCAGGATGAAAAAAGGTGGCGCTTCACATGGAGGCGCCACCTTCATCGGTTGACGGGCTAGCCGCCGCTATAAGGGATAGTCGACTTGTGGACCGTCATGCGCAATTCGCCTTGCCCATCGCGAATGTAGCCGATCGTATATTCCACCTTCACCACGTCACCGCCATTGGCAGGCGTGAAGAAGTAATTCCCCATCGCCACCGCCATGTGACAGACATTGTTGGTGATGCCGGCATTCTGCCAGCGAACATCGCTCCACGGAGTAATCGCGAAGCCCTTGTCCTCTGGATAGGAAGGGTTGCCGCCCACGAAATACGACAGGGCACCGTCGAATGAAGGTCGGAACTGTTCAATGGATGCGAGCGTCGGTTTGAACAGGACAAGGCTCTGGTCGTAAGCATAAAATTTGCTGATGTGATCGGCGGCTGCCTCGCGGTAATCGCCGCCTTCAGAATACACCTTCCCGATATTGACGATGCCTTGTCCCCACGCCTCTTGCGCGGCCACCACTTCCTGTTCGGTGATACACTTGAGCTGGGCTTCGGTTGGCTGAAGGTTCTGGCCAAATCCGACCGGTTGGCTGGCAGTCTGCGCCATGACCGGGGTCGCTGCGACGCAGGAAAGGGCGGCAACAAATGCACGTATTTTCATCTCTGATCTCCTCGCCTCCTTACGAAAAGAACCGTGCGATCGAATTACAGCCATGGGAGGAGGAAGCCCCTGACATATCGTTGCACGATACGTCCGACATCACGAATGCTGCTGAGCATCCGCCAGAGGGGCCCGGTACGCAGGATAATTACGCTGAAAACAAAGGCCGGTTCCCGACTGTATGCCTTTTGATATTGGCGAATCCCTTCATGGAACATATAAAGAACGCATGGCCGCGCAAACCACTCTTCAGAAGCTCGAAATTCTCGCCGACGCCGCGAAATACGATGCATCGTGCGCATCGTCCGGCACGGCCAAGCGAAATTCGGTGGGCGGAAAAGGGATCGGTTCGACCGAAGGGATGGGCATCTGCCATGCCTATGCGCCGGACGGACGCTGTATCAGCCTTCTCAAGATCCTGCTGACCAATCATTGTATTTTCGACTGCCATTACTGCATCAACCGCAAAAGCTCGAACGTGGCTCGTGCGCGCTTTACCCCGCAGGAGGTGGTGGATCTCACGCTCGCCTTCTACCGCCGTAATTATATCGAGGGGCTGTTCCTGTCCTCGGGCATCGTGAAAAGCTCGAACCACACGATGGAACAGTTGGTAGAAGTCGCGCGCATCTTGCGGGAAGAACACGATTTTCGCGGCTATCTTCACCTGAAGACCATTCCCGAAGCCGACCCCGAGATCGTCCATCAGGCGGGGCTTTATGCCGACCGCGTTTCGATCAACGTCGAATTGCCGACCGACAGCGGCCTTACCCGTCTCGCCCCCGATAAGGATGCAGCGCAAATCGAAGGCGCGATGGGAAAGGTGAAGGATGATCTCGTCGAAGCGAAGGATGCGAGGAAACGATTCCGGCATGCCCCGCGGTTCGCGCCTGCGGGCCAATCGACGCAAATGATCGTTGGCGCCGATGCCGCGACGGACAGCGATATCGTGGGCAAGGCAAGCCGGCTATATGGCAGCTTCGGCCTGCGCCGCGTTTATTACAGCGCATTCTCCCCGATCCCCGATGCCAGCGCGGTGCTGCCGCTGAAGCGCCCGCCGCTGATCCGCGAACACCGGCTCTACCAGTCGGACTGGCTG
>CATMNW010000034.1 GCA_950071875.1 uncultured Erythrobacteraceae bacterium
TCGAATACGCCGTTCTTGCAGGCGTACTTGCGATCGTGGCCCTGGGTATCGGCAGCCTCGCCGCCTGGCTGGTAATCACCCAATTGTTCGAATTCGACTGGCTGCCGGACTGGAGCGAAGTCCTGGCAGTTCTAGGGCTCGGCGTAGGGGTAGTGCTGGCATTCGCCGTGGGCGCGGCGCTACCGCTGCTTCGCGCAAAGCCCGCGCAGGCGCTGCGGGCGCTGTAGGGGCGACCTTCGAAGCGATAGTTCAGAAACGTATGCCCTCGCCCCGCCTATCCTGACCCTGCCCGCTACCCGTCCCATCGCGGGCGGATCTAGGAACAGCTTCGCTCCCCCCTACTGTAGACTCCAGGATTCGAGGCAAAGAAAAAGGGGAGCCGAAGCCCCCCTTTCCCTTATCGAAATGTCGCTGCCGATCAGAAGCGGAAGCGCGCTGCCACACCGTAAGTGCGCGGCTGGTTCGGGTAACCCGAGATCGCCCGGCCCTGTGCCACAGCCGGGAAGACCGTTGTCAGGTAACGATCGTCGAGCAGGTTGCGGCCCCATACGGTCAGTTCGAGCCCCATGTCGAAGGCATAGGTGAACGAGGCGTTGAGGCTGTTGACCTCGCGCTTGAACGCTGCGGCCGCGGCGCGGGCCGGACCGAAGTCGCGTTCACCGGTCACCGGATCGACCACGATGTAGTTGGTGAGGCCATCCACGACCTGCACCGGCGAGGCATAGGAGAAATCGCCACGAAGGATGACCCGGTCACCGCGCGAGTTGATTTCCTTGTTGTACTGCGCGCCGAAGACGGCCGACAGTTCGGGTACGCCTGCCACAGGCTCGCCCGACAGGTCACCTACCGGCGATGCGACGAAGCTGTCGTACTTTGCATCGAGATAGGTCATCGCGAGGCTCAGGGTGAGCGCATCGTTGACGTAGACCTGGCCGTCGAATTCGACACCGAAGGTTTCCTGCTTGCCGGCATTCGACAGGATGAACGACGTACCGGTGAAGGTGTTCGCCTGGAAATCCTCGATCGACTGCTTGAAGAAGGTCAGGTTCGCTGCGGCGCGGTCCCAGTTACCCTTGATGCCGATTTCGTAAACTTCCGAATTCTCGGCATTGGCGAAACGGGTGCCCGGACGCAGGTTGGTGACGGCAAGGCCCTGTGCCTGCAACGCTGCGAAGTCGGCCGGAACCGGACGGCTGTCACGCGACAGGTTGAAGCTCGGCGCCTTGTAACCGGTTGCCCAGCTTGCATAGACGTTGAGCGACGGGGTGACCTCGTAGGCGAGGCGCACGTTCCAGCTCCAGTCGTCGTCGTCGGTCGAGCAGTCTTCGACCGCGTTCGGGCAGTTCTGCAGCGGCGGCAGGAACTGGAACGGGGTGAGTGCAAGAAGCGAGTTTACAGCGGGGTTGGTGTCGTTGGCGTCGGCGAATGCCTGAACGCCGGCCGAAACCTGTCCGAACGCAGCCGGGTTGGCGGCAGCAAATGCGCCGATTTCGGTCTGGCTTGCCGGACGGCCGAGCCCGAGCAGCGTGCCGATCTGTGTTGCCAGGCCCTGGGCGAAGATCGCGGTATTACCCGAAGCGACCAGGTCGATGTTCGAGAACACATCGGTGCTGACCGAATTGGTCACGATCTGCTTCTTGTCCTTGGTGTAGTTGGCACCAACCGTAAGGACGAGACGATCGGTAATTTCGAAATCGACGTTACCGAAGATCGAGAAGGCTTCGTTGTCCTGCACGATGTTGTTGAAGAAGCCCTGGCCGGCCGCAAAGAACTGGCCGCTGTAATCGGTGCCGTTAAGCGCCGAGAGCGTAGCTTCGAGGCTGTCGACGGTCTGCGTGCCGCCAGTCGCGCCCTGCAAAAGCAAATTGGCGTAAGGACGGAAGCCACTTCCGTAGACAATCTGGTCGGACGTATCGACGCTTTCGTCGAAGTAGTAGCCACCGATCAGGAAGTTCAGCGGACCGTCGAAATCCGAAGCGATGCGCAGTTCCTGCGTGAAGGTGTCGATGTCCGCATCGCCGATATTGGCACCGCTCACCGCATCGAGGCTGGTGAAATCGACGTCCTGGTCGGCTGCCAGCTTGGTCTTGCGATAAGCCGTGATCGACGTCAGCGTCACAGCGCCGATGTCGTAGTCGATCTGGCCGGAAACACCGTAGTTCTCGACCTGGTTGATCGGATCGACATCGGTGAAGACCACGTCGCCGTCGGGATTGTTGCGGAAATCGTTTACCTGGCCGCCAAGCAGCTGGATTGCACCGATTTCGGCCGAAGGCGCAACGTTCAGCACGCCGCAGCAACGCTCTTCGATCTTGTCGTAATCGCCGATCACACGGACGCGAAGCGGGCCGCCATTGTCGAACAGCAGCTGGCCGCGGGTGAACCAGCGGTCGCGATCGTTGATGTCGTCACCGTTGAAGCCATTGGTGAGGAAGCCGTCGCGCTTGTTGATACCGGCGCCGGCGCTGAAAGCGATCGAGTCGGTGATGGGCCCGGTTACGAAACCCTTGACGACCATCGCGTCATAATTGCCGTAGCTCGCTTCGACCATTCCGCCGAACTCGAATTCCGGTTCCTTGGTCACGATCGAGATCACGCCCGCGCTCGCGTTCTTGCCGAACAGGGTCGACTGCGGACCGCGAAGGACCTCGACGCGCTGGATGTCGGGAAGGTCAGAGATCTGCGAAACCGCACGGCTGCGATAGACACCGTCGACGAACATCGCGACCGAGGGTTCGAGGCCGATGTTGTTGCCGTCGGTACCGAAACCACGGATCGAATAGCTGGTGGCGAATGCGCTCTGGTTCGTGCTGACGCGCAGCGAGGGAACGAGCGTCGCAAGGTCGGCAACGTCGCGGATCTGTGCCTGCTCGATGGTTTCGGCACTGGTCACGCTGACGGCCACCGGCGTTTCCTGAAGCGTCTGTTCGCGCTTGGTAGCGGTAACGATGATAACATTGCCGTCGGCAGGTGCAGCGACGGTATCTTCGTCCGTATCGTCAGCAGCATCCTGAGCTTGTGCGGCAGCGGGGAGTGCCAATGCGGCAGCACCGGCAAGCAGGGCAGTACGAACGGTCGCCTGGCGGCCGAAGGTAGTGAATTTCATGGATGTTCCTCTTCTCTCAAGACGTGTCCCGGGAACGCTTTGCAGTGCCAGAGAACGCATGCTGCGGCGAATTAGCAGCTTGGCGCAGCCTCTCAAGCACTTAGCCGACGAGATTGCGACCTCGCTCGACCACTGTGCCTTTCGCGTTACACCGCAGCGTCTTGCCGCATTGCAGCATCTAAGCTAGGGGCGCGCCCGAAACGCTCCGTGCCATTCATTCGTTGACGCTACGGCACGCAAACAGAAAGCACACATCACATGTCCCGCGACCTGCGCAACGTGGCGATCATCGCCCACGTCGACCACGGCAAGACCACTCTCGTCGACCAGCTTTTCCGCCAATCGGGCACCTTCCGCGAAAACCAGCGCGTGGAAGAACGCGCGATGGATTCGAACGATCTGGAAAAGGAACGCGGGATCACGATTCTCGCGAAATGCACCAGCGTCGAATGGAACGGTACGCGAATCAATATCGTCGACACCCCGGGCCACGCCGACTTCGGCGCCGAGGTCGAACGCATCCTCAGCATGGTCGATGGCGTCATCCTGCTCGTCGACAGCGCGGAAGGTCCGATGCCGCAGACCAAGTTCGTCACCGGCAAGGCGCTCGGCCTTGGCCTGCGCCCGATCGTGGTGGTGAACAAGATCGACCGTGGCGATGCGCGTCCGCAGGCAGTGCTCGACGAAGTCTTCGACCTTTTCGCTTCGCTCGATGCGAACGATGACCAGCTCGACTTCCCATCGCTGTGGGCATCCGGTCGCGATGGCTATGCCAGCGATGACGAACACGCCCGCGAAGGCAATCTCGAGCCGCTGTTCAAGCTGATCGTCGACCATGTCCCGGCGCCGGGCCTCGATACCGAAGCCCCGTTCAGCTTCCTTGCGACGTTGCTCGACCGCGACAACTTCATGGGCCGCGTGCTGACCGGACGCGTCCAGTCGGGCAAGATCGACGTGAACGATCCGATCCACGCGCTCGATGCGGAAGGCAATGTGATCGAAGTGGGCCGTGCCACCAAGCTGCTGAGTTTCGACGGTCTCGACCGTGTGCCAGTAGACAGCGCCCAGGCTGGCGACATCATCGCGCTTGCCGGTCTCGAAAAAGCCACGGTTTCGAACACCATCGCCGATCCGGCAGTCAAGACGCCTATCGAAGCGCAACCGATCGATCCGCCGACGCTTGCCATGCAGTTTTCCGTCAACGACAGCCCGCTGGCCGGTCGTGAAGGCAGCAAGGTAACCAGCCGCATGATCCGCGACCGTCTGTATCGCGAAGCGGAAACCAATGTCGCCATCCGGATCACCGAAAGCGCCGACAAGGACAGCTTCGAAGTGGCAGGGCGCGGCGAACTTCAGCTCGGCGTCCTTATCGAAACCATGCGCCGCGAAGGGTTCGAGCTGGGCATCAGCCGTCCGCGCGTGCTCTTCCGCACCGAAGATGGCCAGCGCATGGAGCCGTTCGAGACGGTCGTCATCGACGTCGATGACGAGCACTCCGGAACGGTCGTTGAGAAGATGCAGCGCCGCAAGGCCGAGCTGACCGAGATGCGTCCTTCGGGACAGGGCAAGACCCGCATCACCTTCTCGGCACCCTCGCGCGGCCTGATCGGCTATCACGGCGAATTCCTGTCCGACACGCGCGGTACGGGGATCATGAACCGCCTGTTCGAGAAGTACGACACCTATCGCGGTCCCATCGAAGGGCGCCAGAACGGCGTGCTGATCTCGATGGTGCCGGGTGAAGCCGTCGGCTATGCGCTCAACGCGCTCGAAGATCGTGGGGAATTGTTCATTCGCCCGCAGGCAAAGATCTACGAAGGCATGATCATCGGCGAAAACGCCAAGCCCGACGATCTGGAAGTCAATCCGATGAAATCGAAGCAGCTGACGAACTTCCGTTCGACCGGCAAGGACGATGCGATCCGCCTCACGCCGCCGCGCGTCATGACGCTGGAGCAGGCGATTGCCTATATCGACGACGACGAGATGGTCGAAGTAACGCCGGAGAGCATCCGGTTGCGCAAGGCGATCCTCGACCCGCATGAGCGCAAGAGGGCAAAGCGCGCGGCGCAGAGCTGATCCCGCGCTTTTGACCGGGGGCAGGCGTGCAGCTTTCGTGGCTCGGCCTGCACCCAGTTCAAACCGGAACAACAAAAAGGGCGGCCGCATCGCGACCGCCCTTTCCTTTTGCCGGTAAGGCGTGAATTAGAACCGGAAGTTCAGACCGGCACGGATCGACTGTACCGTAAGGTCGTTCGCCGGCGCCAGGTTGGTGCCACCCGATACCAGAAGGAACGGGTTGGTCGGGCCAGCGGTACCCGGTCCGACGTTGACGTAAAAATCGTCATCGTCGTAACGCGTCATCAGGTACTCGAGATTGAATGAGATATTGTCGGTGATGTACAGTTCACCGCCCGCACCGAGCTGGGTTCCGAAGACCCACTTGTCGTCATTCACCTGGGTGAAGCTGTTGGCGCCGTTGGTGGTGAAGAAATCGTGATCCATCTTGGCGTAGGTTACGCCGCCCGTCGCGTAGATAAAGCCGCGACCGCTTCCCGGCGAGATGCCCAGTCGTCCGCGCAGAGCGACCGAATAGTCGACTTCGCGCGAGGTCGTGTAGCTGGCGGGAGTGGTGCTGAAACCGTTGGCGTAATCGATCGCATTCGGCTTGGAACCTTCGAGAACGAGACCGGCAACTGCGATGTCGCCCACACGGGCGTCGTAACCGATCTTGGCCTGATAGCCGAGTTCGGTATCGTCATCGAGGCAGCTGATCTGTGCAGGACCGCCGGCGGGGCGACCGTTGCAAAGGCCGGGTGAGAATGCATTGGCACCGGTGGTGGTGCGCACGCGCTCGCCATAATCGCCGTCCTGATCGGTGTCGAAAACGATGGCGCTGTTCGGTCCGTCGTCTACCGTTTCGGTGCTGATCGACCCGCCGACGTAGAAGCCGTTGAAGAAATCCGGATCGGCATCCTGCGCAGCAGCGGGAGCGGCGATTGCACCCGCGATGATCGCGGTGGCGAGATATGACGTCTTTTTCATGTAAAAAACCTGTCTGTAATTAGGACCCTGTTCCTGCACTAGACGGTTGGACGTTACGGCAGTTCCACTTGAAACCTAAGCAAGGTCCCCGGTGATGTATTCTAGCAACACCGAATAAAGAGGCTTTTGTACTTTTACCCGCGCGCTTTGAGGGCTTTTCGGCCGGATAATCGACCCAACCGGCGTGCTGTGGCCAGCGGCCCGGCAGTCTGTTAAGTGGCTCTCCATGCAGACGGGAACATATATTTCACTCGCCTTATATTTTATTCTAATGATCGCCATCGGTCTTTGGGCGTGGAAGCGCTCGACCGAAACCAGCGAGGGTTATTTGCTGGCAGGGCGCAACCTTCCGCCCGCCGTTGCCGCCCTCAGCGCAGGCGCCTCCGATATGAGCGGCTGGCTTTTGCTGGGCTTGCCGGGCGCCCTATATGCAAGTGGCCTTGTCGAAGCGTGGATCGGCATCGGGCTTTTCGTCGGTGCGCTCGCCAACTGGTTCATCGTTGCTCCGCGCTTGCGCGCCCAGACGGAAAGCTACGGCAACGCTCTGACGATCCCTGAATTTCTCGCCAACCGCTTTCCTGACAAGGCTGTGGCCCTGCGGGTCATCTCGGCCCTTATCGTGGTCGTGTTCTTCGCTGTTTACACCGCAGCCGGTCTCGTGGGTGGCGGCAAACTGTTCGAGACCAGCTTCGCCGGTCTCTTCGGCGACTTCGGGATGAGCGACTACATGCTCGGCATCTGGATTACCGCGCTGGTCGTTCTGGCATATACAATGGTGGGCGGGTTCCTTGCCGTCAGCCTGACCGATTTCGTGCAGGGCGTCATCATGGTGATCGCGCTGGTGATCATGCCGCTGGTGGTCATGTTCGGTGAAGGCGGCAGCGCGGGCGGCTCGCTCACGGAAGTGCCTGTAGAGGGTTTTCTCAGTTTCACGACAGGCCTGACCCTGCTCGGCTTCATCAGCGCAGTAACGTGGGGTCTCGGCTATTTCGGTCAGCCGCACATCATCGTGCGGTTCATGGCGATCGATACGGTCGAAAAGGTCCGCCCGGCCCGCACCATCGGCATGACATGGATGGGCGTCGCACTACTCGGTTCGATCGGCATCGGGATTGCCGGGCGCGCCTATGCGGAACGTAACGGTATCGTCGTCGACGACCCGGAAACGATCTTCATCGTTCTTGCAAACCTGCTGTTCCATCCGCTGATCACCGGCTTCCTGCTGGCAGCGCTGCTGGCGGCAATCATGTCGACGATTTCTTCGCAGCTGCTGGTCGCCTCGAGCTCGCTGACCGAGGACTTCTACAAGCTGTTCTTCCGCCGCAATGCATCAGAACGCGAAAGCGTGAATGTGGGCCGCATCTGCGTAGCGCTCGTTGCTATCGCAGCCATTGTGATTGCCAGCGACCCCGAAAGCCAGGTTCTCGGTCTCGTATCCAACGCATGGGCCGGCTTCGGCGCTGCGTTCGGACCGCTGATCATCCTGTCGCTGACCTGGGACCGCATGACCGGCGCCGGCGCAGTGGCCGGTCTGGTCACCGGAGCGGTGGTTGTCATGGCCTGGATCGCGCTGGGGTGGAATTCTGCTCTGCCCGGCATGGACCAGGGCCTGTACGAAATCGTACCCGGGTTCGTCGCCGCATGGCTGGCCATCTGGCTGGTCAGCAAGGCTACCGCATCGGGCGAGCGCCCCTTGCCAGCCTGACGCGTCTTCGCCAAACCGTCTCCCACAAGAGGAGACACATATGCGAGTATTGCTTGCGGGCGCAGCCGCCCTCGCCCTGACGGCCCTTCCCACCCAGGCGCAGGACACGGTCGACACGCCGAGCGTGGAGGAACAGATCGGCGCAGGCGGGCGCCCGGTCGGGGCGAACTGGGCTCGCAGCCCGGTAATCGCAAAGAACGGCATGGCCGCCACCGCCCATCCCCTGGCTACCCAGATCGCTCTCGACATCTTGAAATCGGGCGGCAACGCCGTCGATGCGGCGATCGCGGCCAACGCCGCACTGGGCCTGATGGAACCTACCGGCAACGGGATCGGCGGCGATCTCTATGCGATTATCTACGATCCCAAGACGGGCAAGCTTTACGGTATGAACGGCTCGGGTCGCACCCCGAAGGGCCAGACCCTCGATCAACTGATCGCGAAGCTGGACGGCGCCGATGCCCTGCCTCCCGTCGGTGCACTGCCTATTACGATACCGGGAACGGTCGATGCTTGGTTCGCCATGCACGAAAAGTTCGGCTCTGTTCCCATGACGGATATTCTCGCCCCGACGGTACGCTATGCCCGCGAAGGCCATCCCATCGCACCGGTTATCGGCATGTATCTCGATCGGGCCCTGCGATCATACACCGCACGCCAGGAATCGTACCCGTTCGAGTTCGAAAACGCGAAGAAGGTCTGGTTCGCCGACGGCGCTGCGCCGGAAGCTGGCGAGATGTTCACCAATCCCGATCTTGCAAACACGCTGGAGACGATCGGCCGCGAAGGCCGTGATGCATTCTACGATGGCGCGTTGACCGATACGATGATTGCCTATCTACAGGAACAGGGCAGCGCTTTCACTCGCGAAGACTTTGCCAGCCATACCAGCGACTGGGTCGACCCGGCCTGCGCGCTTTACAAGGCCGGTTACGAATTGTGCGAGCTACCGCCCAACGGCCAGGGCTTTGCCGCGCTGCAGATGGTAAACATCCTGAAGAATATCGACCTGTCACAGTGGGAACGCGGCAGTCCCGAAGCACTGCATTACATGGCCGAGGCCAAGCGTCTGGCCTATGCCGACGTCGCACGTTTCTATGCGGACACCGATTTTGCGCCCTTCCCGCAGGAGCTTCTGAGCGAAGAGTATGGGCGCGAGCGTTTTGCCCTGATAGATCCTGCAAAGGCCACGCCCGAATTCGGACCCGGCGAACCAAAGCTGGAGGGAGAAGGCGATACGACCTACCTCACCGTAGTCGATGGGGACGGGTTGATGGTCAGCCTCATCCAGTCGAATTATCGCGGCATGGGCGGCGGACTGGTCGCGCCAGGTACGGGCTTCATGTTCCAGGACCGCGGCGAACTGTTCAGTCTCGATCCGGCACATCCCAACGCCTATGAACCCGGCAAGCGGCCCTTCCATACGATCATTCCGGCCTTCGTGAAGAAGGATGGCGAACCATACATGACCCTTGGCTTGATGGGGGGCGGAATGCAGCCGCAGGGCCATGTGCAGGTTCTGGTCAATATCGTGGATTACGGGATGAACCTGCAGGAAGCAGGCGATGCGGCCCGTTTCAATCACGATGGCGGCCGCCAGCCGACCGAAGCTCTGGAAGGCCCATCGGCAGACCCGCTCGGAACGCTTTATGTCGAACCTGGCATTCCCGCCCAGACCGTCGAACGTTTGCGCGGAATGGGTCACAAGGTCGAAGTGGTAGATAACGGCATCATGTTCGGCGGCTATCAGGCGATTGCGCGCGATCCCGAAACCGGTGTGCTCACCGGCGCGACCGAAATGCGTAAGGATGGGCAGGCAAGCGGCTTCTGATTCCAAACGGACATCAGGCAGGTACCGACCCGGTTCTTCCGGGCGGAACCTGCGCCTTTTTCGAACATTATTCGCGGCAGGAGGACCGTTGCCGATGCCGAGTATCATGATTGTCGATGACGAGGCGCTTGTCCTCTTCGACCTTACCCTTACTGTCGAAGATCTCGGGCATGATATCTTCTGCGAGGCGACAAATATCGACGACGCTCTCGATGCTCTCGAAGCCGGCAGTCCTGATGCGGCATTGCTGGACATCGATGTTGGTGGAACCCCGGTTTGGCCACTGGCGCGCGCGGTTGCCCGCAAGGAATGCCCGATCGTATTCGTAAGCGCCAATAGCCGTCACGAAGAGCTCAAGACGGAGTTTGCGCACTGCCACGTGGTGGACAAGCCCGCATCGCCAACGGATATTTCCCGCGCGCTGGAAACCGCTCTATCGCGGAACACCGAGCAGATCGATCAGGTTACGCCAGCTTGAATTCAAGCGACAGGCGGTAACTGTCATCATCCGAACGCGCAGAAACATGTCCGTCCAGCTGCCGCGCGGCCGTGCTCACCATTTTCGTACCGAAACCCGTTGCGGCATCCTCATCGTCATCCGTCGTCTGCCCGGTTTCCACCCAGCGAAGAACAACCCGGTCATCCCTGCATGACCATCCGACTTTCAGTTTCCCGTCGGGGACCGAAAACGCGCCATACTTCGTCGAATTTGTCGCCCACTCGTGGAGGATAAGGGCCAACGAGGTAATCTGACTGTTCGGGATCTCGACATCTTCACCATCGAATTCCACGGTCTGCGTGGCTTTGCTTGGCAGGACCACTGTATGCAGAAGCTTCGAAAGCGAGATGCCTCCGCTTTCATTGTGTTCCAATTGGGTTGTCAGCGAGTGGGAGCGCCCGAGCGCATGGATCCGTCCACGCAGGCTCTGGGCAAGTTCCTGGCAATCTTCGGTTTCCCGAGAAGCGATGGTCACCATCGCGCTGATAACCGCGAAAAGGTTTTTCACCCGATGGTTCATCTCGCGGATCATCAGTTCGCGCTGCTCGAGCAAGGACCGCTCGGCAGTAATATCGAAGGTTACCCCGATGAATTTCTTCTCACCGTCGCTGGCGATCTGCTTGCCTAGCCCGTGCAGCCAACGCACCTCGCCATTGCCATCGGCATCGAGCGGTATCGGAAAGATTTCGTCGAACATCTCGGTGCCGTCGATCGCTTGCCGTAAAGAGCGGTTCACCCGGTCGCGGTGATCGGCCGGAATGGAGTCGAGAATAGGCTGCATTTTGGCGCCGTCCGACCCCGACGGAATGTTCAACAGCTCGCGTTCGGTATCATCGAGGATGGTTTCGTCAGTTCCCGGGATGTATTCCCAGATTCCGATCTTCGCGACCTGCAGCGCAAGAGTGAGACGTTGCTTCTCTTCCTTGAGGTCCCGCTCGAGAGTCAGAGCCGACGTTACATTGGTGAAGATAAGGGTCGCGCCGTCCAGCTCGCCATTCAGGCGGCGATACGGAAAGGCGCGAATGATGAATTCTTCATCGAGCTTGCTCGAACGGCCGCGTCCTTCCTGTACCTCACCGCGCCTGGCTGCGGCGCGGGCGAAGTCGACAAACGCCGCACTATCGATGCGGCGCGGCAAATCGTCCAGCTCTTCACCGATTTGTTCGTTGGTGACCGGAAAGATCGACGTGACGGCATCGGTGAAGCTGCGCAGTCGCAGTTTGCTATCGACAACCATGACGGCCAGCTGGGTGCTATCGAAGAAATTCTTGAGATCGGAATTGGCGACGGTCAGTTCGTCGACCTTGCTTTTCAACTCGTCATTGACGGTCGTCAGCTCTTCGTTTGTCGACTGAAGCTCCTCGTTCATCGACATCATTTCTTCGTTGGAACTCTTCAGTTCCTCGTTTGTCGTCTCGAGCTCCTCGACCGTCGTGCGCAGCCTGTGGCGCGTTGCCTGCAGTTCTTCTTCCAGGAACTGGCGGTGACCATCGTCCATCTCGAGTTCGTCGAAGTCGTCCGAAGTCGTATCGAGCGGACTCGTCTCAACGATAACGAGAAGGAAAGCGTTGTCATCCAGTGGTTCGCAGACGACGCGCGTTCCCAAGGTTCCGAAATCGGTCCGGATCTCGACGTCGCGGCTTCCCGAACGCCTCCCGGTTTCGCGCGACTTGCGGATCAGTGGGCCAACCAGTTCGCGAAGTCCGGGCCGCGCCAGCGTGGGCACATGGACGTTGCGTTCGAGCCGGTCGGGAAACTCCAGATACCGGCTTGCCGACCCCCAGCGTTCCAGCAGCATGCCTTCACTGTCGACCAGCAAGCTGACAGGTCCGTAGCGCTCGGCCACGATCTGCAATGCGCGTATTTCGGGCCCCTTGCTATGCTGGCGTTCGGTCCGGTTTTGCGGACGTCCGGTTACCTTGCGCTCGTTCGCAAGGCCGCTGGACAATTGCAGGGAGTATTTTCCCTGCACGCTCTTGCGCCGGAAAATTCGCGCTGATTGATCCACCGTCTCGAAAAGATCCTCGAAGCGTCCAATGGTCTCTGACGACCCGAGGAATAACCGGCCTTCTTCGGTCAAGGCAAAGTGGAAGAGGGGGATGACCGAACGCTGAAGTGAATCGTTGAAATAGATCAGAACGTTACGGCACGAAACAAGATCGATCTTCGAGAAAGGCGGGTCGCGCACCAGATTATGTTCGCTGATGCGCACCATATCGCGAATGGCTGGCGCGATCGTGAACTTGTCCGTGCCCCCGATAATATAGGCATCGCGCATTTCGCTGGGAATATCGTCGAGCGAGGACAGCGGGTAGGTTGCGGCCCGCGCGAGTTCCAGCATCTTGTCGTCGATATCGGTCGCGAAGATCTGGATGAACGGATTCTTGCCCTTCTTGCGCGCTTCATCGGCGAACATCATCGCCATCGAATAGGCTTCTTCGCCGCTGGAGCAGCCCGGTACCCAGACGCGGATTTCGCCCTTGCTGGTCGACCGTGCGACCAGCGGTTCGATCACTTCCTTGCGCAGGGTTTCGAACTGCTGTGGGTCCCGGAAAAAGCGCGTCACGTTGATCAGCAGATCGCTGAAAAGCGCATGGCATTCGCTATCGTCATCCTGCAGCCGCGACACATATTCCCGCGCGCTCTCCAGTCCGAGAAGCTGCATCCGGCGCGCCACCCTGCGTACCAGTGTATTCTGTTTGTAGCGGGACAAGTCGTGGCCCGTGTTATCGCGCAAGATGTCGCACAGGCTCTCGAGATTATCGGCCACCTCGTCCGAACCTTGGACGAAACCGTCAGTTGTGGATGCGCGGCTGAAGAAATTGTCCAGCGCCTTGATTATGTCTGCGGGTGCCGACACGATATCCACCAAGCCGGTCGATATCGCGGACGAAGGCATCCCGTCATACGCCGCACTGTCCGGCTCCTGAGCGATTGCCAGTCCGCCATGTTCCTTGATTGCGCGAAGGCCGCGGCTCCCGTCGGCTCCGGTGCCCGAGAGGATGACACATGCAGCATTCGTATGCCGGTCGCGCGCGAGACTTTCGAAGAAGTCGTCGATCGGCCTGCGCATGCCGCGCTGTTCTGTAAATTCGGTGAGGTTCAGGATGCCATCGTTGAGCGCGAGACCGTGGCCTGGCGGAATGACATAGATATGGT
>CATMNW010000035.1 GCA_950071875.1 uncultured Erythrobacteraceae bacterium
GAAAGCCGTATCGACCGCGCTTCGCGGAAAGCCTGCGGTTACACCATCCAGGGTCGTGGCAACCTTTCAGCAGAGCAAGCCGTACGCAGCTGTTTCGACAAGGCAAAGGCACGCGCGAACAGGCAGTTTGCCGCACGCGCCGATGCTGCAGCCATGGGCGGCTGATACCCCCGGCACGCCCGACTACGGACCCCGGCCGGACGCAGTCCCCCGGCCGGGGTCTTCTTTGTCATTTATTCAGCGATCAGTGCGCAATTGCGGCGTTAACGCCCGGCCATTGCCTTCACCTTCGGAAGGTATGTCCTCCCGATCCGCAATGCTTCATCGTCGTCGAGTTCGACCGACCACACGCCAAGTCCATCATGACGCAAGCCGACGATCCGGTCCTTGCGCAAGATGGTCGAACGGTGGATCCTGATGAACTTGGCCGGATCAAGCCGTTTCTCGAGGCCAGCTATAGTCTGCAGGAGCAGGTACGTACGGGCGGTCTCGCCTTCGCCGACGTGGATACGAACATAATCGCGTTCGGCATCGATACGGCCGACTTCCGAGGTGGCAATCCGTATCAGTTCGGACCGGTGGGGAATCCATAACTCTTCGAGCCAGCTACTGTCGGGTCTATCACCATCGCCACGACGCCCGATCGCACGCGCGACGGCGCGTTCGAGCCGCTCGGGTTTTACCGGCTTCAGAACATAATCGACGGCATCGAGATCGAATGCTTCGACCGCATAATTGTCATGCGCCGTCACGAAGACGACAGCCGGTCTCTCGGACTTCTTGGAAAGGGACTTGGCAACCGAAATGCCGTCGATTTCGGGCATGGTCATGTCGAGCAACATGAGATCGGGTTGGAGGGCCTCTACAAGCCTTAGTGCCTGCGCACCGTCACTGGCTGTCCCGACAACCTGTAGCTCTGGGATCTTCGAGCAGATGACCTGCATGCGCTCGACGGCCAGCGGTTCGTCATCGACTATCAGTGTCTTGAGCTTGTCAGCGGTTTCCTCAGCCATTCTTCACCATTGGTAGCCTGAGTTCGGTTTCATATCCTGTCAGAGACGGTCCGGAAACGATTGTCGCAGAATTGCCGAAGCGGGCTTCGATCCGGTCACGAACATTCGCCAGGCCGATACCGAAACCGCCTTTGCCCGAATGTGCCCCGGGCCCATCGTCGCTGACCCGCAGAACCAATCGCCCGTATTCTTCGCGAGCAATGATCGAAATGGTCACTGGCTTGCTTGATGCCGAGACGCCGTATTTGACCGAATTTTCGACCAGCGGTTGCAGGATCATCCCGGGGACCTTGTAACCCGCCAGTTCGGACGGAAGGTCAACCTTAACCTTCAGTCGCTCCGGAAAACGAACCGATTCGATTTCCAGGTAATGTTCCTGGAGGTCGATTTCGTCTTCAAGGCTAACGTCACCCGTCGAATCGTCTGCAAGGCTGTGCCGGTAGAAGCGCGAAATGGTCTGGATCATCTGTTCCGCTCGGTCCGGCTTGCCCGTCAGCACCAGTGCCGACAGCGAATTCAGCGTGTTGAACAGGAAGTGGGGATTCACCTGGTAGCGCAGGGACCGTAGTTCCGCCGCCTTCGCTGCTGTACGGAACCGTTCGCCGCGGCGTTCGGCAGCCCGGGCCTGCGCGCCAGCCAGCAAGGCGAGGAACAGGGCCGCCCAGGCAAGCAGCAGGAAATATCGCCCGACCGCCAAGTCGAAAGTCATCCGCCATTGGTCGATCGATGTCGGTGCCGGAGCGATGACAACGCTCTGGGGCATCGCAGCTTCGGCGTTCTCGACCTCATCGTCGATCCCCTGGCGCGGGAGATCGATTAGTAGGTTTCCCGAATCATCGCGGCGCAGCGAAATGCCGCGCTCCTTGCCCATCTGCTGTTCGACCTTCGCTTCGATGGATTCGAATACGTAGCGATTGAATTGTGCAACGAGGATGGCGGCAGGCATTGCTGCGATCAGTGCCACCGCGATCTTTATCCCGAGCGACCGGTTTTCCACCAAGCGTAACAGCAGCCACAGGAGCCCGGTAACAGCGACGCCGAAGACGCAGACCAATGCGCGGCGTCCCAGTAACTCGTCCTGAAAGTCCAGGCCGACTATCACCCCCCTGAGGGTGATCAGGAGAAAATAGCATAGCCAGACCCCGACCATTGAAGCGAGGACGACTTTGCCCGACAGGCGTTCGTCAGACGGATTAATCTGGGGTTCAGGGCTCGACACGGTCTGCGATGTGCCTACTCACCGCCGCAAACACCAGCGCGGCGGTCGAACGGGCTGTGCGGTTGGTCGAGCAGCCGGCTATCCGGCGGGTGTAAATTCCCCTTCGGCGATACGACGGCGCCATTCGGCAGGTGCCAGCGTGTGAACGTTGTTGCCTGCTGCATCGACCGCAACCGTCACCGGCATGTCCTGCACTTCGAATTCATAAATTGCCTCCATGCCGAGATCTTCGAAGGCGACGACCTTTGCACCCTTGATGGCGCGGCTTACGAGATAGGCCGCACCGCCTGTAGCCATAAGGTATGCCACCTTGAACCGGCTGATCACCTCCACAGCATTATGCCCGCGTTCCGCCTTACCGATCATGGCGAGGAGGCCGAGGTCGAGCATCATTTCGGTGAATTTGTCCATGCGCGTGGCGGTTGTGGGGCCGGCCGGTCCAACGACTTCGCCCATCACCGGATCGACCGGCCCGACATAATAGATCGCACGGCCCTTGAACTCGACAGGAAGCTCTTCGCCACGCTCCATCATGTCGTGAATACGCTTGTGTGCGGCATCGCGCCCGGTGAGCATCTTCCCAGACAGCAGCAGGCGGTCTCCATGTTCCCAGCTTTCGACTTCTTCGGGCGTGAGGGCATCGAGATTCACGCGTTTGGCTGCCGAATCGGGCTTCCAAGTGACCTGTGGATAATCATCGAGCTTGGGCGGTTCGAGATAGGCAGGGCCCGAGCCATCGAGCGAGAAGTGCGCATGACGCGTGGCGGCACAGTTGGGAATCATGGCCACCGGTTTGCCCGCTGCGTGGCACGGGGCATCAAGGATTTTTACATCAAGCACGGTCGACAGCCCGCCGAGCCCCTGAGCACCGACACCCATGGCGTTCACTGCGTCGAAAATGTCGATTCGCAGTTGCTCGATATCATTCTGGGCGCCTCGTTCCTTGAGCTGACCCATGTCGATCGGATCCATGAGGCTGAGCTTGGCGAGCTTCATGCAGTGCTCCGCCGTGCCACCTATGCCGATACCGAGCATACCGGGAGGGCACCACCCTGCGCCCATCGAAGGAATCTGTTCGAGCACCCATTCGACGATATTGTCGGAAGGGTTCATCATCTTGAATTTCGACTTGTTCTCGCTGCCACCACCTTTGGCCGCGACGTCGATGTCGATGCGATTTCCCGGCACCATCTCTACCGACAGCACCGACGGGGTGTTGTCGCGCGTGTTTCGGCGCGTGAAAGCCGGGTCGGCAAGTATTGAAGCTCGCAGCTTGTTGTCGGGATGATTGTAGGCCTGGCGCACCCCCTCATCGACGACATCCTGCAAGCTACGCTCGGAATCGAGCCGACAATCCATGCCCCATTTAACGAACACGTTTACGATGCCGGTATCCTGGCAGATGGGCCGATGACCCTCGGCACACATGCGGCTGTTGGTCAGGATCTGTGCAATGGCGTCCTTCGCTGCCGGGCCCTTCTCCGCTTCGTAAGCCTCGCCCAGAGCGCGGATGTAGTCCATCGGATGGTAGTAAGAGATGTACTGGAGCGCGTCGGCGACGCTCTCGATAAGATCGTTTTCGCTGATGATGGTCATGTCACTCATCGCCGCAAATTCCCATGTTGCAGATTTGCGCTCCCCGATAGGCGCGTTTGCCGCCATCGGTCAAAGCGCTTGGCCGCAAGGGGCCTTGCGCCTAAGGAAACCGGAGCTTGCATAAGCGTGTTATCGATGTAATACAGCTCGCGGATAGAAACATGACCATCACGACCACCCGCCCCGATTTTGCCGCCGCCCGCAAGGCGATGCTCGACAGTCAGCTGCGCACCAGCGGCGTGAACGAGGTTTTCGTGCTCGAGCGTATGGGCGTCGTTCCGCGTGAAGATTTCGTCCCTGAAGGCGCGAAGTCGACCGCTTACATGGACCGCGCAATCCGGCTCGAGGACGGCGGATTCCTGCCGGCCCCGCTGTTCCACGGCGCGATGCTCGCCGAAGCTCGTCCGTCGCTGACTGACAACGTCCTCGTCGTCGACGCGGGCAGCGGTTACCTGCCTGCACTGGTCGGCCCACTGGTGGAAAGTGTCGACACGATTGCACCTGACAAGGCTGCAACCAGCGGCAAGCGCGGCAGCTACAGCCTTGTTCTTGTCGACGGGGCAATCGAACATGTGCCTTCTTCCCTGGCCAAGCTGGTCGCGGAAGGCGGGCGTATCATTACCGGCATGGTCGAGCGCGGTGTCACCCGTCTCGCCACCGGTCGTAAATCCGGCAAGGCGCTTGCGCTGCTACCTCTTGCCGAAATGGGCATTCCGCGGCTTGGCGCATTCGACCGGCCGCCGAGCTGGAGTTTCTGAATGCATCGCGGAGGGATTGCCAGGTTTCTGATTGCCGGGGCCAGCGTATCTGCGTTGGCGGCGGCCGTCCCTGCACAGGCGGATACGCTGCAGGAAGCCCTTACCCAGGCATATCAGGACAATCCCACGCTGTTGGCGGCGCGCGCCCAGCAGCGCGCGATCGACGAGAACGTTCCGATCAACGAAGCCCCGGGCATCCCGAGTATCAATGCCACCGGCAGCTATACCGAGTTCATCAAGAAATCGCCGAACAGTTTTACCGCTCCCGATCGCACATTGCGGATCGGACCCACCTTGACTGTGCCGGTCTATGCAGGCGGGGCGATCAAGAATTCGGTCAAGGCAGCCGAAGAACGGGTTGACGCGGGCCAGGCCGATTTGCGCGCCATCGAAAGCGCGATCTTCAATCAGGTCGTCGCGGCCTATATGGATGTATTGCGCGGGCAGGCGCTGGTTTCCCTGTCGGCCAATCAGGTCCAGGTCCTGTCGGTCAATGTTCAAGCTACCAGCGACCGCTTCGAGATCGGAGACCTTACCCGCACCGACGTCGCCCAGTCCCAATCGCGCCTTGCACTGGCACAAGGTGATCTGCGAAATGCGCAGGCAAACCTGATCAACGCACGTGAAACCTACATCCAGCTGGTCGGCGAGGCACCTAAGGATCTTCAGCCTCCGCCGCCGCTCCCCAACTTGCCCGCGAGCGTTGAAGTGGCAGTGGATGAAGCGCTGGCAAACAATCCGGACCTTATCGCCAACAAGGAACGCGCAGCGGCCGCCGGCTTCGACACCGAAGTCGCCGGTTCGGGGCGCCTGCCCAATGTCTCGCTCTTCGCAAATGGCGGTTACACCGATTATCTCGGGACTCTCGCTCGTGGTGTTGGCGGCGCTGCCCAGACCGAAACCACCGCCAATGCCGGGGTTCAGGTCAGTATACCAATCTTCCAGGGTGGGCTTCCGGCCGCACGCCAGCGTCAGGCGCAAGCGCGCGAAACTGCTGCCCTGGAGCAGGTCATTGCAACCGAACGCGACGTGATTGCACAGGTGCGTGCTGCTTGGTCGAGCTGGCAGGCTTCGCTAGCAGTAATCGAAAGCAGTCAGGTTGCGGTCGATGCGGCCGACCTTAGCCTTGAGGGTGTACGGGCCGAAAATTCAATCGGCAGCCGCACCATCCTGGATGTGCTCAACGCCGAGCAGGAGTTGCTCAATGCCCGCGTCCAACTGGTGACCGCCCGGCGAAATGCCTATGTCGCCGGTTTCACACTGCTGGCGGCGATGGGCCGTGCCGAAGCGCGGGATCTCGGTTTTCTAGGTGAAGGCGTCCTGTACGACCCTGCCGTCAACTACGAGCGTGTTCGCGGGCGTGTGTGGGACTGGGATCGCGATCCGGAGCCGATGCCTTCTTCGACTCGCACGGTCGATGTACCGGCACCCGATGCCAGCGTACCCGCCGATAGTGAAAATACGATCGAAACACGCTAATGGACGATAGTGCCGAATCGAAATTGTTCGATTCGCAGCTGGGGGCTTGAGTGACGATGCATCAACCGGGTGAACCTTCGGTCGAAGAAATCCTCGACTCTATCAAGAAGGTGATCGCGCGCGACAATCGCGACGAGGTGATTGCCGAACGTCGCCGGAAGGCATCACCTGTCCAACAGATGGCGGAACCCGCCGACGCCGAGGAAGCCGAAGAAGTTCTCGAGCTGGCAGAGGAAATCGCTCTGGACGAGGACCGCTTTGATGATGAGGCCGGTTCCGACGCTGCGGATGGAGATTCGTTGACGCGTGACGATACGCGCGAAGCCATGCGCCAGAACTTCGCCGCGCTTTCCATGCTCGCCAAGCCGGGCAAGCAGCCGCAGATCGTGCGCTCGGGTGAAACCTCGCTTGAAGGCCTCGTTCGCGAGATGCTGCGTCCGATGCTTGCCCAGTGGCTCGACGACAATCTTCCTTCAATGGTCGAAGAGCTCGTGAAAGCGGAAATTTCCCGCATCGCAGGCAAGCGCAGCTAAATCGCTTCCGTCTGCATTTTGACATCCACACCAAAATCCCTGCGGAAAGCCGAACGCGCGCTGGCCAAAACCGGCGGTGCCCGCGCGCAAAGGCAGATATTCCTCTGCTCTGTTTCGGAAAAGCAGAAGTGTTGTAGCCGGGAAGAAGGCAAGGAAGCCTGGAATTACCTCAAGAAGCGCCTCAAGGAACTGAAGCTGGTCGGGCGGGAAGGGACCGTCCAGCGGACCAAGGCGGACTGTCTGCAAATCTGCGAAGCAGGACCAGTCGCGGTCGTCTGGCCGGACAACGTCTGGTACCATTCTTGCAATCCGGACGTTCTCGAGGCGATTATCCAGCGTCACCTGATCGGCGGCGTGCCTGCAGAGGAATTCCGCCTTACCCCGACAGACTAATCCTCGTCGCTGGGCCGGTCTTCGATGCTCTCGTCGTGACCCGTGCCCGATGAAAGAAAGACGAGGCCCATCAGCGCGCTTGTCAGCAACATGGTAAAGCCGATCCCCAAGGCAGAAGCGATGTAGAAATGGATCGATACTTCCTGCTCGCCGAACTTCCACATCATCGCCAGGGCGACAACGACGATTCCGACAGTAAGCATGAACATGAACCGCATGATCCGGCGAAACCGAGCCCAAGCGTAGGCGGCCTGTTCAGGATCATCGAGTGGAGACTTGCGAGCCATGGAGGTTCGCCATGGGCTGCTTTGTCTGGATTTTCAACGATGGCTAGCCACTGATTCGCTTTTTGTCGGGGAAAGTGGCATTCTCCGGATGCACAGGACTGGAGGGCACGGATGGATATCGGCAGGCTGATCGAAGGGCGGGCGAGTTCGGATATCCTCTCATGTGGCCCTGAAACACCTGTTCGCGAAGCGGTGCGCTTGCTCGCTTCCAAACGCATCGGCGCGATCCCCATTGTCGAGCATGGTAAGGTCGTCGGAATCTTTTCCGAGCGTGATGTGATCTATCGCCTCGCAGACGAAGGCGATGCCTGCCTTTCACGTCCGCTGGGCGAGGTGATGACTACGCCGGCGATCACCGTTGATCGTTCATCGGATATCATCAGTGCGCTATCTTTGATGAGTCGTCGCCGCATTCGTCACCTGCCGGTGGTAGAGAGGGAGACAATGTGCGGGTTCATTTCCATCGGTGACCTGGTGCAGGCACGCCTGGACGAGATTGAACACGAAGCCGAAGCGATGCGCGAATACATCCAGACAGCTTGAGCGAAGGCTCGCAGATACCTACATCGTCACCATGAGCACTGCCCCGACCTTAACCGATGCCGCCGCAGCCCGAATTTCCGCGATTGCCGAGAAGCAATCGAAGCCGGCGATCCTGCGACTATCGGTGGAAGGCGGCGGCTGTTCCGGTTTTCAGTACAAGTTCGGCCTGGCCGACGCCCCTGAAGGTGATGACAGCGTAAGCGAGAACGGCGGTGTGAAGCTGCTCGTAGATTCAGTTAGCCTCGATCTGGTCGCGGGAAGCACGGTCGATTTTGTCGAGTCACTCGGCGGAGCGGCGTTCCGGGTAGAGAACCCGCAGGCCGCTGCAGGCTGTGGATGCGGATCCAGCTTCGGGATTTGAGTTAGACCCGCGCGATGGTTTCGGGCATCAGGTCGCGATGCGCATTGCCACGTACAATATCAACGGGATCAAGGCCCGCCTGCCTAGGCTGAAGGAGTGGCTCGAGGAAACCCGCCCTGCGGTCGCCTGTCTGCAGGAAATCAAGACCATGGACGATGGCTTCCCGGCGGATGAGTTCGAAGCGATCGGTTACAAGGCGATCTGGCACGGACAAAAGAGCTTCAATGGGGTCGCCATTCTGGCAGACGGTCAACAGCCCGTAGAGGTTCAACGCGGGCTCGGCATCGATGGTCCGAAGGACGGTGAAGGCGAGCAGGCCCGTTATCTGGAAGCCGATGTGAATGGCGTGCGTATCTGCAATCTCTACCTTCCCAACGGCAACCCGCATCCGGGGCCGAAGTTCGAATACAAGCTCGACTGGATGCAAAAGCTCCGTGAGCGGATGAAGAAGTTATGGGAGGAAGAGATCCCGGCTGTCGTGCTTGGCGACTTCAACGTTATCCCTGAAAACAAGGATGTGTGGTCCGTGCGCGCCATGGCATCCGATGCGCTGATGCAGCCGGAATCACGCGACGCCTATGCAAATTTGCTTGCAGACGGCTGGACCGACGCGATCAATACGTTGAATCCGCGTGGGGGAGTGTGGACCTATTGGGATTATCAGGCGGGCGCCTGGCAGCGCGACCACGGGTTCCGTATCGACCACCTTCTCCTTTCGCCTGAACTTGCTGACCGCATGATAGCCGCAGGTGTCGACAAGGAATACCGCGGGAGAGAGAAGGCGAGCGACCATACCCCCGTCTGGGTCGAACTGCGCGAGTGACACGCCGCAACGGAAAAGGGCCGCCACTTTCGTGACGACCCTTTCATGCAAATTCGTATCGCTTTCTCAGCGGTAAAACACGTGGGTATCAATAGTGGCGACCGCGACCTTGCGGTGGCTCCAGCGCGGCTTGACGTATTTCGCGTGGAAATAGACTGCTTCGTCGGCGCTGCTTTCCCACAGTCCGCGGTGCGCGATCCGGGCGACGGCCTGAGCCCGCTTCCATGCGCTCGATCCGGTTTTGATGCGGGGCATCCGTCCGTTCTTCACGAAAGAGAACTGGGCGCGCTGATAAACAACGCCGCAGTAGCTCGACGGCCAGCGACTGTCGTCCGAGCGGTTGATAACCACCTTAGCCACGGCCAGTTGCCCGGCCAGCGGTTCACCACGCGATTCGAAATACACGGCACCCGCCAGGCACTGTAGTTCGTCGGAGAGCTGGCCCGCAGCGGGCATAGCGTCGACGAGTTCGCGCAGGCTAGAGGCCTCGGCCGCGGGTACATCGGAAACTGGGGTTTCTGCTTCCTCGTTCTCGGGAAGCTCCTGCACCACCTCGTTCTCGACGAAAACGGGCACTACCTCTTCGGTGAGCTGTGCTTCGGCTGCAGGGATATCGGTTGCTTGCGCCGCAACCTGAGCGATGGCGTCGGAACCCTCGGCCCCGGCAAAAGTAGTAAGGGTGATCGCCGCGGCAACCGCGGTGAAACCAGTAAACTTGCGAATCATTGCTTGCTGACAACTAAGCGGTTGGCAGTCAGTCGCAGGCTGGGACCCATGGCGCGTTTCTTGCGTCCTGGAATTCGGATCCGATTTCGGGCCTGCCGACTACCCCCCGTCTGCGTGCTAGCGTGCCGACCCCATTGCCGTCCCACGCCGCCTGCGCATCGAAGTTGGGCGGCCAAATAGTCACAATTGAAATCAAGTCAAGTTAATCGGCTACGGTTGCGACAAACCGTTCCGCATTTTCGATATCTAGCTCGACAACCCAGCAATCAGGGTCTGATTGGCGCCTGCGCGCGATGTATTCGTCAAATTCCCTTTGTTTCTCATAGTCTTGCTCACGCGTGCAAGTAAAAGTGCGCGAGCCGTCCAGCTGGGGCATGCGTTCCCATAGTCGGGTATTTTTGCCACTATGGGTGGTTAATACGAGGATGATCCCTGCATCCCTTTCGCCCTTCTGTAGGACCATGCCGAACCCGCCGGCACCCTCAACAGCCCGGATCAAGCCCGAAACTTCGACATGAGCTGGCAGACGCGCATCCATTAGATCAAACGTCGGAGCGGTAGCCCGGCAGACCGGAAAGCGGGATATGGGAACGCATGAATGTTCCGGTACCCCGCCCTACCTCATCACCTTCCTCGTCGATCAATCGCGATTCGGCGACGAAAACACGCTTGCGACCACTCACCCAGCGTCCTTCGGCTACCACTCGCCCTAAGCGGATCGGCTTGGTAAAGTGAAGGTTGAACGAGGTTGTCAGCAAGAAGCGGTCGGTGACCAAGGTGTTCGCGGCATAGAAACCTGCGTCGTCGAGCATCTTGAAATAAATCGTCCCGTGCGCCGCGCCCGCAGCATGATATACGTCTTCGGTGACATCGAAAACGATACGTGCAGTGCCTTCGCCGGTAATTTCGAGATGCGACGAGAACAGGGCGTTGACCGGCGCCGAAACGTAGAGGCTTTCGAGCGCCCGGAAATGGCGCTCGGCCCCGCTGGTTGCGGCAACGGTCATTCCTCGATCCTCTCCCTCAGCGCGGCTCGACCCAGCCGATCGATCCATCGTGGCGGCGATAGACCATATTGTGCGCGCCGCTTCCAGCGTTCTTGAAGAGAAGCCCGTTGGCATTCTGGAGATCGAGCAGCATGACCGCGTCAGCGACACTGCATTCGGGGATGATCGCTTTCGTTTCGGCAATCACCGGCGGACTATCGGCGGTGATTTCTTCATCATTGTCCGGCTCGGGGGCCGAGAAGATGGTATATGCTGCTTCTGCCTCGCGAACGGCGTGGTCGGCCTGCTCGTGCCGATCCTTGATGCGCCGCTTGTACCGGCGCAGCTGTTTCTCGATCTTCCCTGCGGCGACATCGAAGGCCTGATGAACATCATGCGCTTCGGCGTGGCCCTTGAGAATCAGGCCCTGCATCACATGAGTCACGATATCGGAAGTAAAGGATCCACCGGGTCCCTTGCCAAAGGTAACGTGTGAGGAGATCGCGCGGCTGAAGTATTTCTCAACGATGGAATTCAGCCTGTCATCGACATGTTCTTGCAGGGCAGCACCAGTATCAATCTGGTGACCGGAAACGCGAATATCCATTATGCTGTGTTCTCCTTTACCGTCCCCTGCGATCCCTAGTTTACCGGACCCCTTGGCCGGCGTTCCTGACCGAAAATCACCCCCAGAGAGGGTTGTCGATTCCGGCCATGAATTCCCTATGCCGCACCAGCTCTGCTTCGGTAGCAGCATGGGGCCGCGGTTCACGCCGCGGACCTGCCGGTGCCGGGCGCACGGCAACCTGCATTTTCTCGCCGGTAGGCTCGGCTGCCGACGCCTCAGCCGCGAGTTCCAAGCCGATCTGGCGACCGCCTTTGAGCTCGACATAGACCTGCGCAAGCAGTTCGGCATCCAGCAGTGCACCGTGCTTTACCCGATGGCTGCGGTCGATACCGTACCGACTGCATAAGGCATCGAGCGAGAGCTTAGCGCCGGGATGCCGCTTCCGGGCAATCGCGACGGTGTCCACCATCCGGGTCATGCAGACGGGTTCCAGTTCACACAAGGCGAGTTCGGCGTTCAGAAAGCCAAAGTCGAAACCGGCGTTATGGGCCACCAGCGGGGAATCGCCGATGAACTCCAGTAGCTCTTGGCAGGTGTCGCGAAACAACGGTTTGTCCGCAAGGAATGCAGCGGAAAGCCCGTGAACGGCCTCAGCTCCTGCCGGCATGTCACGTTCGGGATTAAAATAGGCGTGGTAGCTCTGGCCAGTGGGCACGAGATTGACCATCTCGATGCAGCCGATTTCGACCATCCGGTCCCCGGTCTTGGGATCTAGGCCAGTGGTTTCGGTATCGAACACGATTTCACGCATCGAAACTTCTATCGGCCTCGCTTGCGCAGATTACAAGGGGGTTACATTGCCTATCGCGCCGCGCTTGCAGCACGCAATTCCTCGATAAGCGCGATGACCGCATCCTCGGTTTGCTTGAGCGCGGTGCCTGTGTCGATGACATGATCGGCGCGCGCGCGTTTTTCACTGTCGGGCGTCTGCAGTCCAAGGATGTGCGTGAATTTTTCCTTGGTCATCCCGGAGCGGGCAAGCACCCGTCGCCGCTGTTCCTCTGCTGATGCCGAAACGACCACGACCCGATCGACTGATCCAGCTCCACCCTTCTCGAACAGCAGCGGAATGTCGAATACGACCAACGGCGCGCCGACATATTCGATAAGGAATGCCTGGCGCTTCTTGGCAACGGCCGGGTGGACGATCCCCTCCAGCCGCGCGAGCTTTTCCGGATCGCCGAAAACCAGCGCGCCCAGCTTCTCACGCGACACGCCCCTCTCGTCAGTGCTGCCGGGGAAAGCTGCTTCGATCGCCGCATTGAGTTCGCCATCCGGTCCTTGCATCGCGCGCACTTCGGCATCGGCGTCGAAAACCGGCACGCCTGCTGCCGCGAACATCGCCGCAACGGTCGATTTGCCCATCCCAATGGAACCGGTGAGCCCGATAATGAGGGGGCGGGTCATACCACCAGCCTTTCGCGCAGTTCGGAATCATGCTGCCGGGGCGGCTCGACGCCGAAAAAGTGAGTGAATGCAGCAGCCGCCTGGCCAATCAGCATAGAAAGACCATCCACGGTTTCGAAACCGGCATCGCGCGCATTGGACAGGAAGTCTGTCTGCACAGGATCGGTGACAACATCGTACGCGATCGAATCGGGCGGGGCATGGCTCCAATCGAAGGCGAGAGGCGGTTGTCCGTGCATACCCAAAGGGCTGGCATTGACGATGAGATCGCAGCACCCCTCGCGATCGTCGAAGGCAAAATCGGTCGGCGCGGCGAAGTGGTCGATCGGGACGACATGGTGCTCCGTGGTGCCGGGCAGCTGCGCGATCAGCTCTTCGGCCTGTTCGGTGCGCCTTGCGGCGAGCACGAGAGTGAAGCCTTGCACGGCCAGCGCATGGGCGATCGCCCGCGCGGCTCCGCCCGCACCGATGATCCGCGCCATGCGAAACAGGTGCGTGTCCCGCAGCTGCTGCGTCAGCGCCGCGACGTCGCGCAAAAGGCGCTCCCTCTCCTCGCGCAGCGCGGCGCCGGCGCCGACGCCGACGCC
>CATMNW010000036.1 GCA_950071875.1 uncultured Erythrobacteraceae bacterium
GAAACGGCTGGCTTATGTGGCGATCACCCGGGCCAAGCGCCGATGCACCATCCTGCACGCCGCAAACCGGCGGATCTACGGTCAGTGGACCAGCTCAATACCAAGCCGATTCGTTGAAGAACTGCCCGATGAACACATCAGGAGCGAGACTACGATGACCGGCGGCGCGTCACTTTGGCGTGCGAATTGGAGTGAAACCGAGGACCCGTTTGCCCATGTGGCCCGCGACGCGCCTGGCCGGGCCGATCGCAGGGGACCAGGCTGGCAACGCGCGCTTTCGACGGGTTACGATACAAGCCCAAAGCGTCTTGCCGAACCGGGACGCAGCGCTGCAAGTTTCGCGGCCAAACCCCGGAGCGATATCGCCATCGGAGCGCGCGTTTTCCATGACAAGTTCGGCTATGGCTTCGTGATGGATCAGGAAGGTAACAAGCTGACCATCGAATTCGAGCAGGCTGGAGAGAAGCGCGTGCTGGACAGCTTCGTCAAACTGGCAGGCTAGGCAGCCAGTTCATCCTCGCTGCTGTCCTGGGTCTTCCAGTACCGTTTTTCGAAAGGCCGCCCCAGCTCACCGATCAATCCGCGCGATCCTTCGGCAATCCCGGTCTCGCAGTCGAGATACGGAGCCGGATCTACATACGTCCCGAAGACCCTGTCCCACAGGGTAACGGTATTGCCGTAATTACTCCCCATCAGCGCTTCGTCCCTGATGTGATGGAGGCGATGAGCAGCGGGCGAAATCAGCACCTTGCCAAGAGCTCCCAGGGTCCATGGCACGTCGGCATGAATGAAAAATCCCCACCAGCTGCGCAGGAAAGCCGCACCGGCAATCGCCCATTCGGGAAAGCCGATGAGGAAGAGAGCCCAGATGTCGACAAAGACGCTAAGGAGCTTGCTAAGCGGATGTTTGCGATGGACCGAGAGCCAATGCATGGCTGTGTCGGCATGGTGGGTGGCATGAATCGGCCAAAGGCGTGGATGATGTTCGAGCCTGTGGCGCCAATAGACCACGAAATCGAAGACCAGGATGGCGGCGATCAGGACTACGAGTTCGTTGAGCCCGTCCCAGAACACACCGAGGGCTGGTAGAGCAACCAGTCGATCACGGATGATGCCGTCCGGAAGTGCAAAAAGCGGCCCCAGCAACATGACATTGAACAGCAGCAGGCCCAGATTGGTCGTGAATTCGTCCCGCACCCGGGTAACCGCGGCACCAATCCGGCCCCGTTTGGTAACAATCGCAAGAACGCAGAAAATCCCGCCGGTCATGGCCAGCATAGCCAGAACGGCTTGTGCGTGAGGGACGAAGATTTCCATTGCCCGCCTATATTGAAACGAGCGTGGTTAGCATGGCGTTAAATCACGTCGCCGAAACATCGAGGAAACCGGGGCGCGGACCGTTCCACTCACCGGCCGCGACAGGCGCGTCGTCCTGGTCGCGTTTCCTGCGCGGTTCCTTCTTCGGTTTCGCTTCGCGCTCTACCTCTTCACGCGGCTGCTCACGATCGTCGCGAGCCTTGCGCGCACGCTTCGGCTTTTCTTCTGCCTGCGACTGTTCTTCCCTGTCGACAAGCTCGACACGTACGTCAGCCTTGCCGAAAACCTTGACCTCCGAACCGGTCAGTTTTTCGACATTTGCAATCGCTTCGGCGTCTTCGGGCGATACGAAGGTAAATGCACGCCCCTTGGCGCCTGCCCTTCCCGTGCGTCCGATGCGGTGAACGTAATCATCCGGGTGCCACGGAGTGTCGTAGTTAAATACGTGGCTAACGCCTTTGATATCCAGGCCGCGCGCCGCGACGTCCGAGGCAACGAGGATATTGATCTCGCCAGCCTTGAAACGCTTGAGTTCGGCATTGCGCTGGTTCTGATCGATATCGCCGTGGATTTCGCCGGAACGGAAGCCATGGCTCTGCAAGCTCTTGTTGAGTTCGCGCACGGTGGTCTTGCGGTTGGCAAAGATGATCGCGGTTTCGACGTGATCATGGTTCAGCAACCAGCGCAGCGTATCGCGCTTCTGGCGATTGCCGACCGGCACCTTGAAAGCGGTGATGTCCTTGTTGGTCGTTGCCGCACGACTGACTTCGATCCGCTTCGGATTGCTCATGAATTTCTTCGCGAGCTTTTCGATCGGGGGCGGCATTGTGGCCGAGAACAGCATGGTCTGCCGCGATTCGGGCAATTTGTCGCAGATGAATTCGATGTCGGGAATGAACCCCATGTCGAGCATGCGATCGGCTTCGTCGATGACCAGCAGTTCACAGCCATTGAGCAGGATCTTGCCGCGCTCGAAAAGGTCCATGAGGCGCCCCGGCGTGGCAATCAGAACATCGACGCCTTCGTTCAGCGCCTTCACCTGATCGCCCATCTGAACACCGCCGATCAGCAGCGCCATCTTCAGGTCATGGTTCTTGCCATACTTCTCGAAGTTCTCGGCAACCTGCGCGGCGAGCTCGCGGGTCGGTTCCAGAATCAGGGAGCGGGGCATCAGGGCCCGGCGTCGGCCTGCTGCCATGACATCGATCATCGGCAGCACGAAGCTCGCGGTTTTACCGGTACCGGTCTGCGCGATGCCGATGATGTCCTTCATCATCAACACCGGCGGAATCGCTTCGCGCTGGATATCGGTCGGCTCGCTGTAGCCGGCTTCGCTCACTGCCTTGAGCAACTCTTCGGAGAGGCCGAGATCGGCAAAAGTCATGCGGTTCGAAAATGTCCCTGGATTGAATGCCGAGGTTGCGCTGCGTTTCGCGCAGCATCGGCTGCGCGCGCCCATCGCGGGAAACGCCCGAAAAGTCAAGGTTTCACCGTGTGGCGTCCCTCAGCGTTGCGCGGAAACTGCAACCAGTCTGTTGAAATTGGAAATCCGGCATTTGGCACCGGCGCGCGACATCAGTCGATCACGATCAACGCAGAGCCGCCCATCTTCGCTCCGCTCGACGTAAAAACCGAGATAGAAGTCACGGGGGCTGCATGCCTTTTCAAGGCGAGCGGTTAATATCTGCCTATCACGCATATACATGACCAGCCTGCTCCCCCGATCGGAAACGCCGACGATCTGTCCTGCATCGATGCAATCGCCGAACGGCCGTTCAACCATTCGTGTTACAGGCACCTGGCGGGGCAATTCAGCCAGCATGCTGCGCCGCATGTTACTGGGCTGCGGATTTACGCGGAGGATGACACGTCGCTCTATCCGCACCTGTTGCGCAACCGGAGTACTGTTCAATTCGGAAAAGCCGCGCCAGTCAGGGTCGCGCGCCGAGAGCGCATTCAGGTCGACCGTCGTGGCAGCGCCCTCGCTCGCCTGACGCGAAACCTCTTCACCGCCTGCTCCCTGCGGCGAGCCCAATGCTACGAGCATGGCAACAAGAGGCGAAAGGAAGGGCATCGGGCTGGCTTGGGAACTCCTCGGGACGGCGACTGCAAACCAATGCGTCGGGCGATTTCGGTTTCTAGTGTGAGCCCGCGCTTGAATGCGGGCTTAATTGTTTGAACCAGCTTGGCAAGTGGTGGCCATTGCCTGACCATTTGTGCCAGAAGGAAATGCGATGGCTGATTTCCAATCCTTCCAAGCGGCCGCGAAGGACCTTCTAGGTCCTCGAGGCTATACCAGCGATCCCGACATCGTGGATCCATGGCTGACCGACTGGCGCGGACGTTTTACAGGCGCTGCGCTTGGACTGGCATCGCCTTCCTCCACCGAAGAAGTCGCAAAATTCGTTTCGCTATGTGGTGCGCACGGCGTCACCATTGTCCCGCAAGGCGGTAATAGCGGAATGTCCGGTGGTGCGACGCCCGACCAGACGGGGGAAAGTGTCGTACTGTCCCTGCGGCGCATGAATTCCATCCGCAAACTCGATACGGCAGCGCATCAAATTACCTGCGATGCGGGCGTCGTGCTGCAAACGCTGCAGGAAACCGCCGAAGAACACGGACTGCGGTTTCCACTGACACTCGGCGGCAAGGGATCGGCGACGATCGGCGGACTTATTTCCACCAATGCCGGGGGCACGCAGGTTCTCCGCCACGGCACCATGCGCGCACAGGTGGTAGGCATTGAAGCTGTATTGGCCGACGGAGAGGTCTTCTCATCGCTCGTGCCGCTGAAAAAAGACAATCGCGGCTTCGATCTCAAGCAATTGCTGATCGGATCCGAAGGTACGCTCGGCATCGTCACCGCAGCCACGCTCCGGCTCCTACCGCAGATTGGCGAACGGCGCGTTGCGTGGGTCGGCCTGCCCAGTATCTCGGCGGCGCGCAAGCTGCTAATGCACTGCGAAGCCATGGCCGGAGATGCACTCGAAGGGTTCGAGGTCCTGTCGGCACATAGCCTCGATGCAGTACTGGCCCACCTTCCCGATGCTCGCAGCCCATTGCAGGGCCAACACGCGTGGCACGCCCTTGTCGAACTTGTCGCGAACACCAGCGGAACACACGTGTTCGACGACTTGATCGAACGTGTGTTCTCGACCGCGATGGAACAGGATCTTCTGGAGGATGCCGTCATCTCCGGCTCCGAAGCGCAGGCCGAAGCTTTCTGGCAACTGCGCGACAGCATCGCACCGGCCGAAAGGGCAATCGGCCCGGCCATGCAGCACGATATTTCGGTCCCGGTCGATCGCATGGCGGAATTTGTGGAAACCGCTTCCCCGCAAGTAGAAAGCCGTTTCAGCGGAACCAGAGCGATCGGATTTGGCCATCTCGGCGATGGCAACATCCATTTCCACGTCCTCGCCCCGGCTGGCGCAACCAGAGGCGAGTGGGAGGCATCGCAAGGCAAGGAAATCAGCGCATATGTGCACGACCTTGTGACCGCATTCGGGGGATCGATCAGTGCAGAGCACGGCATCGGGCAGATGAAGCGGGATGAACTCGGCCGCCTCGGCGATCCCGTAGCGCTGGGATTGATGCGAAAAATCAAGCAGGCTCTCGACCCCCATGGCATCCTGAACCCGGGCAAACTCGTACCGCTTGCACCTGAAGCCTCAACACCGTAAAGCGCGCGCTTCGTGCGCATGCCCTTGCGGCTTGACGCCCACGCCAATCTACTTTCGGAGAGTTCCATGGCCAGCGCGCCGCAGCCCAACCTGCCCCTTTTCTTCAAAGACCTGATGCCGCTCAACAAGAAGGACCATGCGAACCATCGCTCGCGTCCGATGACCAAGGCACCCTGGCTTTCCAAGCAGCACGCCGTTCCAATTACCGTAGATGAATTCGTCCAGGCTCAGCGCGACCTGCCGATCGTTTTCTCCACCGGCCCGGATGCCGTTCCGCTGGCCCTCATGGGCCTTAACGATGGCGTGAACGTCTTCTGCGACGATGAAGGTACGGTCACCGAGAAAGTCTACATCCCTGCCTATGTCCGCAGGTATCCGTTCATGCTCGCCCGCCTGAAGCCGGAAAGCGAAGAACTCTCGCTGTGCTTCGATCCGACCGCCGACAATATCGGTGAGTTCGACGAAGGCGAACCGCTGTTCGTTGACGGCGAAGCCAGCGAAGGCACCAAGCAGATCCTCGATTTCTGCGAACAGTTCGAACATGCCGGACAGCGCACGCAGAACTTCATGAAGGAACTGAAGGACCACGACATGCTCATGGAAGGCGAAATCGCCATCACCGAGCAGGGCAACGACAAGCCTTTCGTCTATCGTGGTTTCCAGATGATCAATCAGGAAAAGCTGCGCGCACTTCGCGGTGACCAGCTTCGCAAATGGGCCGAAAACGGCCTTCTGCCGCTGATCTGGGCCCAGATCTTCTCGCTCGACATGATGCGCGACATTTTCGGTCGCCAGCTCCAGCAGGGCAAGGTTCCGTTGCCTGATGCCGCAACCGCCGGTGTTCCGACTGCCTAAGCTTTCGATCGGGATGGCGCGGCCAGTGAAGAGCCGCGCCATCCTGCCCGCCCTGTTTCTGTCGCTTGTGGCAGTTGGCACTCCGCCGACTGCGCCTGTCTCCGCGCAGGAGATAGCCGATACGCAGCGCGATCCCGTTCCGCTCGAGATTTTCCAGCGCAAGGAAGACCTGCTCTTCCGCGTTGGATACCGCCTGGCGACGGCAAATGCCCCCTTTTGCAGCGCATCGGTGCCCACCACCGGCCTGCTGGTCCACGACGCTTACAGCTATGGCAACCCCGCCGCAGTACGCGCATTGTTCGGGCTGCGGGGCGACATAGGCGTCCAGTCGGTCGCGCCGGGCTCGCCTGCCGAGCTTGCCGGACTTCGTCGCAACCAGACCATCACCGCAGTAGATGATATGACCATCGAGGACGGCTGGCGCAAGACCGATCCGCGCTGGGAGCGCATATTCTCATTGCGCGATGCGATTGACAGCGCGGTCGCGGATGGGCCGGTGGCAATCAATTGGTACAATCAGGATGGGACCATTGGTGGTGGTCAGGTCGGCAGCGTTCCTGCCTGCCCTACCCGGTTCGAACTGATCGATTCCAAGAGAAGCGCTGCAGCCGATGGCAGGCGGGTGCTGGTGGGCGAGAACTTTCCCGGCTTCGCATATGACGAAGCAGAATTCGCGGCAGCTATTGCGCACGAAATGGCGCACAATATCCTGCGTCATCCGCAGACATTCTCCAAAACCGGGTGGAAACGCAAACTGGTCCGGCTTTCCGAACGCGATGCCGACAGGCTGATGCCGTGGCTGTTGCAAAATGCCGGCTATGACCCGCGCGCCGCCGTGCGGTTCATGTCGACATGGGGCCCAAGGCATGGCGGTGGCTTGCTCCGCAAACGCACCCATGATGGATGGGATGAACGGGTCGAATTCATCGAAGCGGAAGTGGCGCTTCTGGAACAGGTGACGGATCCCGCAGGCCGCGCCGATTGGAAAGCCCATTTCACGCAGGTGCTGATCCCGGAACTCGAAAGCCGAAATTCGCGTTAGCGCCGATCGCATTTCGTGCGACGGAACGTGATTTTATAGCGCCAGCGGGAATACGCGCGCTTGAACCGGCCGCATCGCACCTTACCTTTCAGAAGCGGAAGGGCTTCCCCCTCATAGCCCTTCGGCAAATGCACGAGAGTGCATTTCCTCCCTGAACCTTGGCCACCCCGTGCTTTCCAGCATGGGGTGGTTTTTTTCGCGCTGCTATTCGGCAGCCTGCGCGAAGCCGCCAATTTCGCCCATTCGGGAAACTTCCGCAGCCAGAACCCGCGCCAGACCGGCGATCAATTTGGCAATCGCGCCTACCCGCGCCGTAGGCTGGTCGAGCCGATTGTCGAGGTAGGTGGTGCGACAAACCTCAATCTGCATCGCATGGACCGATCGTCTGGTCTGACCAAACCGATCAAGGATATATCCGCCCGAGTAAGGCCTGTTGTGAACGGCGCGCCGCCCTTCACTGGCAAAATAGCGCAGCGCGATATCCACCAGTCGATCGTCGCAAGACGCCCCGAACCTGTCGCCGATAACGAATTCGGCCGGCCGATCGTTCGGTACCGACGGACGCAGGGGTGGCATGGAATGCAGGTCGATCAGCAGGGCTGCGCCCCACGCATCACGGATCGTGTCAAGCTCATGGCCGAGCGAAGCATGATAAGGATTGTAGACACCGTCGATGCGCGCATCGAGGTCCGATCTATCGATGGACGACCGCCAGATTTCACCCATTCCCGGAATGCGCCGTGGCACCAGACCAAGGCCGTTCCGGGCGCGCCGGTTTGCCAATGAGTGACGCGCGGCCTGCGGCTTTTCGCCGCGCACCATGCCCCAGTCGATATCCTCGACAGATCGGTTCAGGTCGATGAGTGCACGCGGCGCATGCGCAAGAAGAAGGCCCGACCCGGTCGCATCCGCTGCAGGCGCTGCCACCATGTCGATATAGCGATCTTCCAGCCGTATCCGCGACTGCTCCGCATCGCGCATCTGCGCCAGCAAGGTTTCCGGATAGTCCCGCCCGCAGTGGGGCGCAGCAATCAGCACCGGGGTTCGGTCACCGCCCTGCCCGCTAAGCGAAAAGGCCGGGCGATTGCTTCCGGGGATCATCCCGCCAAGGGTTTCGGCTCTACCATCAGCTTTGTGGGTTATTGCGCTGCTCCAGGATACCTTTGATTGCACATATCACGGATAACTACGCAAGCATCATTTCCATGCCCAACATTTGCGGTGGTATCGCGATGAAATCCGCGGGTATCGATGGACTTGCGTTGGGAGCAGAGCCCTGCGCGGCACCTACCGCCGTAAAATCTGCATTCGTTAAAGCCAGCCCGGTCGATAAGGTGGCAAACAACATTTGCGCACTCGCGCCGGTACCATCTTCGTCATAAAACAATTCGCCAGTGGCCGAATTATAAATGATCCGATCATCAACATCGAGCGCACTGCTTCCGATGGCGAATTCCGCCGTGGTAATAGTGCCAGATCCGCTCAATTCGCTGAAAATTGCCAGATCCAGGCGGATACTGTCGTCGGAAACATCGAAATCGCTGATATGGTCCACGTTGCCGCTTACCAGCGCATCTTCAAACCCGAACACGTCGGCCCCTGCGCCACCGAACAGCGTGTCGTTTCCGCCTTGTCCGAAAAGCACGTCATTGCCGTCGTTTCCATAGATTATATCGTCGGCATCTCCGCCAAAGGCAGTATCGTTATCGGCGTCGCCCTTGATCGTGTCCTGACCATCGCCACCGTCAAGCAAGTCGTTGCCGTCTCCGCCTCGCAGGATGTCGTCACCGCCATTACCAAAGACCTCATCCGTGCCTTCATTGCCTTCAACCCGGTCATTGCCGCCTTGTCCGTAAAGGAAATCGCCGCCCAGGCCGCCCTGTATCAAATCAGCGTCCGAGCCTCCCCAGATCGTGTCACGGCCGCCATCGCCAACAAGAAGATCTGCATTCTCATTGCCGCTAATGATGTCGTTGCCGGGCCCCCCGAAGATCGTATCATCTCCAGCGTCGCCATTGAGAGTATCGTTATCGGTATCGCCTTTGATGATGTCGTCGCCGGAACCACCGCTCAGGACGTCTTCGCCCGCATTCCCGCGAACAACGTCGCTACTGCTTCCGCCATCTATCGTATCGGCACCCGCCTTGCCGAAGAGCGCATCTGAGCCGCCCTTGCCGAACAGCAAATCGTCGCCATCATTACCGACCAGGATATTCGCCAGACCATTGCCGTGGATCGTATCCTGCCCCGATCCGCCAATCGCATTCTCGATGTCGGTTCCTCTGCCAATCATGACATTGCCGACCAGGCCCCCGATATTCATGAAAACTTCAGGGCTAAGATCAATCAACTGGGCAGCTGCAAAACCACTGTAATCGAGCAGGTCTCTCCCGCCTGAATCAACGATAGTATACGCAACGTCGGCGAAGTTGTTCGCGTAGTGAATCAAACGATCGGAGTTGCTGTTGAAGCCGTAGCGCGTGTTGCCAGTGCGAGTGCCCGTTGGCTGGGAGTAATTGTCGTAGATCCCGATAACATCGCCGATCATCGGGGTAACTACGAAAGCATAGTCGAACCCCTGACCAGAAAAATATGTGTTCTCGATCTGACTGAAATACGACATCACAGTGGTCGACCATGAGTCATTGGCGTACTTCGCATCGACAGCATAATCGGCATTGCCGTCATAGTCGCCACCATGGCCGAGGCCAAGCGCATGTCCTATCTCGTGAATATAGGTCTGGAATCCATAACTTCCGAGCGTATTACCGAACGACGTCAGCCAGTCTTGCGAGATATTCACTTCGGCTTCGATTGGTGTGTACGATCCATCGGAGTTCACGTAGAGTCCCGATGGAAAACTGGCATGCGCGTCGAGAGTACCGTCCTGCGTAAAGGTTATCTCTGCCGAACCGCTGACTTCCACAAATCCGAAACCTGCTACATCGGTCCAGAGCTTCAATGCTTGGCGGGCGAGAAACTTTGCATCGGAATCCAGCGCGCCGACATCGACGGTCAGAACGTTATCGCTGCCGACATCCCAGATGAATGGGCCCCCCAAGCCCCAGAAATCGACGGTCAACTGCTGAGCTATCTGGTCATACGTCCAAACGTCGCTCTGAGCCGTTTCGTCGAAAGGCACGAAGGTGCGTTCGCCGTCGATCAATGGCCGCATGACCATCGGCTCCAATGCGTAAGAAGCATCGGTCTGCCCCAAAACGCCAGAACCACCGCCACGGACACTGCCGAGGTCGAGACCGAAATCGAAAGATCGTAGTGGGCCGGTCCCTTTGGCCGACATCTCTTCCGTCCCGGGAAGCTGCATGATTCCAACCTGGTTTGACGTTTGCACAACAATTCCCCTTCACGTCCAAGACCTGAGCAAGTGCCGGTGAATTTTTATCGGTTGGTGCGAACCTCGCCCTGCACATCGAATGTAATATCCCAAACGCAGAACGGTGTCGACCAAGCCCTCAAGATTTCGGTAACCCTGTTTCCGGAATCGCGCCGGTCGCCGCAGAGGTGTCTCGCATTAGCACTATGGGTGTCTGATACATGGTTTTTTAAACGGGAGCCGCTTAAGGCACACCCATGAATGGAACCGCGACTCAACGAATCCTGCTCGCTGAAGACGACGATGCAATGCGCGTTTATCTGGAGAGGGCACTGGTCAATGCGGGCTATGCCGTGGATTCGGTCGATCGCGGTACGGCAGCTGTGCCACTGCTTGAGAACGGCGAATACGACCTGCTTTTGTCGGATATCGTTATGCCGGAAATGGACGGTATAGAACTGGCGCAGCGCTGTAACGAGCTCAGCCCTCACACGAAGGTGATGTTTATTACAGGCTTCGCCGCGGTCACGCTGAAAGCAAGTCGGGAACAACCAAGCGCCAAAGTCTTGTCCAAACCCTTCCACTTGCGCGACCTCGTTCTGGAGGTCGAACGCGCCCTGGAAGATCGAATTAGCGCCCGATTGCAATAAGCGGCGAATAGGGCCTTGCGCGGTATGCCAACCCTCGCTAAATGGCCCGCCTGCCCCGCACAGGGGCGCTTTGATGGTGCGGGCGTATAGCTCAGTGGTAGAGCACTATGTTGACATCGTAGGGGTCCCAAGTTCGAACCTTGGTACGCCCACCATCGAAGACTTTCCCCTAACGACTTCCGATCACCTTGCTCAGTCGGTCGCCTGCCCGTAGCAGAGGCAGCGTGAGTAAGATGTACAGCCTGGGCCAACAGGGGACGACAGAGCGATGAGCATCGAAACGCCGAGGCGAACGCTCTATTCAGTCCAGCGTTTGCGCGCCATTGCTGCGGCCGCCGTACTTTGCACCCACGCGTTCACGCAGCTTGAGGGCGCCGATCAGTTCTTCAATCCCGATATCGGTGCTTTCGGGGTCGACATATTCTTTGCCATCAGTGGCTTTATCATGGTCTACATCACTGCCCAGCGGGAGATGCGACCGATCGGGTTTCTGCGCGATCGGGTAATCCGTATCGTGCCGACCTACTGGTTCTGGACACTGATCACTGCTGCTCTGGCCTTAGCCCTGCCAATGGTTTTCCGAACCACCCAGTTCGATCTACCCCACATGCTTCTTTCCATGGGCTTTATTGCTCATGAAAATCCGTCGATTCCCGGAAGCACTTCGCCGATGCTAAGGCTAGGCTGGACCCTCAATTACGAGATGTATTTTTATGCGATCTTTGCAGTCGCCATGGCTGTCAATTATCGCGACCGGTTATGGATCACCATTGCTGCTCTGGTATTAATTGTCGGAGCAGGGACATTGCTCCATCCGGATTCCCCGGTCCTGCAATTCTACACGCGCTCTATCATGCTGGAGTTCGCGCTCGGGATGCTGGCTGGTTACGTCTTCCTGCGCGGATGGAAATTGCCGGGCGGCATGCCCATCATCGTCGTCACAACTATCCTTACCATCATATTTCTGCAGTTCACAGCGCATCAGGCAACCAGCAGCTATTGGCGAGGTTACATCTGGGCGCTGCCGGCGGTGTGGATTTTGCTAGTGACGCTGGGCACCGAACGCGCGCCAGGCGGGTTGCTTGACCGTGCATGGCTAACCGTCGGTGAAGCCTCGTATTCGCTTTACCTTATGCACCTATTTCCACTTTCCGCCTGTCGTATCATCTGGACACGTGCCGGATTTCCTACAGACGGGCTTGGTGCCAATCTCGCGTTCGCGGCTGTAGCAATTCCCATCAGCATAGTTGCCAGTGTGATCGCCTATCGCATCATAGAAAAGCCAGCCACGCAGTTGGTACGCGGCTGGCTCGAGAGGAAAGCATCCTAAAGATAGACGCGATCTAATGGACCGATAAGGTCATGCGTCAAAGCTTGTCGATTGCGACCACGTCTTCGCAGCTGACCGAGAGCTTATGAGCATCACCGCGGGCGTCGATCACCCGGTCGAAACTCTGGCCGCTGACGTCATTGCGAATGATCTCGCCCAAACGCGGCAGGTGGCTGTAGGAATAGCCAAGGTTCGAACCCATAAGCGCTTCTGGGTCCAGGTTCTCGTCATAAACGACAAGGTCGTAACCCGCGGCAATCAGCCGGCGTGCAAGATCGAGGTTCGGGCTTTCACGCAAATCGTCGGTCGCGGTCTTGAATGCGAGGCCGTTCAGAAGCACCTTCGCGCCCGGCTCTAGGTCCTTGGTCGCCAGGTTGAACAGGAACAGCTTGTGAGCCTCGTTCGAACGCACGATCGTATTGATGATATGGGTTTGCGCCCCGATGTCTTCGGCAATGAAGTTGAGCGCGCGTACGTCCTTCGGAAGGCACGAACCGCCGAATGCGCCGCCGGGACGCAGGTAATACGGTGAGATATTCAGCTTCGTGTCCGACACGAAAATCTCGTGCACCGCACCGACATCGATACCTTCTTCGCGGCAAACCCGGCCGATTTCATTCGCGAAGGCCACTTTCAATGCATGAAAGCTGTTGTCGACGAACTTGGTAATTTCAGCCTCGCGCAGGCCGACGGTAAACCGTGGCGCTTCGAGATCCTTGTTGAGTTCCTCGAGCTGATCGCAAGGTTTGCCGCCAAGTGTGCCGATCACGATCTTCGGAGGCGCATAATAGTCTTTGACCGCCGATCCTTCGCGCAGGAATTCGGGGTTATAGCCAAGCTGCACGCTATCCTTGTGGTCGCCGGAAAGCTCGCCATAGAGCAGCGGCGCGATCAGTCCGTCGCACGATCCCGGGCGCATTGTCGATCGGTAGACGACTGCCACGGGATGCGCCTGTTCGC
>CATMNW010000037.1 GCA_950071875.1 uncultured Erythrobacteraceae bacterium
GGGCGCGACGGGCGAATGGGAGGTCGTGATCGGCCTCGAAGTCCATGCGCAGGTGACGAGCGCCGCCAAGCTGTTTTCGGGCGCCAGCACCGCCTTCGGGGCGGAGCCGAATTCGCAGGTCAGCCTCGTCGATGCCGCGATGCCGGGCATGTTGCCGGTGCCGAACCGCGAATGCATCCGTCAGGCCGTTCGCACGGGCATGGCGATCGATGCGCAGATCAACCGCTACAGCCGGTTCGACCGCAAGAACTACTTCTACGCCGACCTGCCGCAGGGCTACCAGATCAGCCAGCTTTATCACCCCATCGTGGGCGAAGGCCAACTGCACATCGAGGCGGACGAGAAGGCGGGTATCGCCGAAGACAAGGTCATCGGCATCGAACGCATCCATGTCGAGCAGGACGCGGGCAAGCTGATGCACGACCAGCACCCGACCATGTCCTATGTCGATTTGAACCGCAGCGGCGTTGCCCTGATGGAAATCGTGTCGAAGCCCGACATGCGTTCACCGGCGGAGGCCGGGGCATATGTGCGCAAGTTGCGTTCGATCCTGCGCTACGTCGGCAGCTGCGACGGCAACATGGAAGAAGGCTCGATGCGCGCTGACGTCAATGTCAGCGTGCGCAAGCCGGGCGAGGAATTCGGCACGCGCACCGAGACCAAGAACGTCAACTCGGTCCGCTTCGTGATGCAGGTCATCGAATACGAGGCGAACCGGCATGTCGACGTGCTCGAAAACGGCGGCTCGGTCGATCAGGAAACACGCCTGTTCGATCCGAACACGGGCACCACGCGCACCATGCGTTCCAAGGAAGATGCGCATGATTATCGCTACTTCCCCGATCCCGACCTCCTGCCGCTGGAGCTGGAAGATGCATTCCTGGAAGAATGCCGCGCCTCGCTCCCCGAACTGCCGGACGCCAAACGCGCCCGTTACGAGAACGAGCTGGGTCTCACGCCCTACAATGCGCGCGAGCTGACCGCCGAGGTCGAGACTTTCGCCCGCTTCGAGACGCTGCTGGGTGTGGCATCCGCGAAAATCGGCAAGCCGGAAGCCAAGGTCGCCACCCAGGTGGCAAACTGGGCGCTTTCGGTCGCTCCCGGCGTCGTGAAATCGCTGGGTGATGACGCCGACATGACCAACGCAACTGCCGAAGCGCAGGCGGCCATCCTCGCGATGCAGGACAAGGGCGAAATTTCGGGCGGCCAGGCCAAGGAAATTTACGAAATCGTCCTGAAGGAAGGCGGCGAGCCCGAGGCCATCGCAGACGAGCGCGGTCTCAAGCAGGTTTCCGATACAGGCGCCATCGAAGCCGCGATCGACGAGATCATCGCCAACAACGGCGACAAGGTCGAGGAATATCGCGGCGGCAAGGACAAGCTGTTCGGCTTTTTCGTCGGCCAGACGATGAAGGCCATGCAGGGCAAGGCGAACCCGGCAGTCGTCAACCAGATCCTGAAGGACAAGCTGGGCTGATGACCGTTGAATGCTTTTGCGGCGGAGTCCGGGTGACCACCGCCGAAAAGCCCGGTTTTATCCATGCATGCAATTGCGACCTGTGCCGCAAGGCCGGTGCGCGCTGGGGCTATTTCGAGCCTGCGCAGGTCGCGGTTACCGGCCAAAGCACAAGCTATCGTCGCCACGACAAGGACCAACCCGGCGTCGACGTCCATTTCTGCCCGCAATGTGGTTCGACAACGCATTTCCGGCTTACCGACGCCGCGATCGCCATTCATGGCGACACGATGATGGGCGTCAATTTTGCACTTGCCGAAGAAAGCGAACTGGCGGGCGTCGAACTGCGTTACCCCGATGGCAAATCATGGTCGGGCGAGGGAGAGTTCGGTTACGTGCGCGAAAGCCGCATTCTCGGCGTGACCGTTTAGGACGAACGGCTTTACGATAGCAGACTAAAGGCGGGCATTCGCAAATACTGTCGGGTTAGCGACACTTCGGATGCTGGCCGATATCGCGCAGGTCGTAGAACCGGCCATCCGCAATGGTCACCTGAACGCACTGGCGCGATTGTGGCCGCCACTGGATCGAATAGCGCGTATTACCGCTGGTGAAATTGTCGACCTGACGGAAGCCGCGCCGTTCGAGCTGCGTCATTCCGCCGGCTGCACGCGCATTGCGCAGATCATTGAATTGCGCTGTCTGGACGTAACCTCCGCGTCCCTTGTGATGGCGCAGGTTGGCCTGTCGCTCATCGACCCCTGCTTCGTAGCCGCGGGCGTAGGAATCGTCCCGGTTGTAATTGTGATAGGATGCGTTGTGCAGGCCATCGCGATATCCGCGTTCGAATTCGCGGGCGTGGTCGTCACTTTCGTGTTCCCGGTCCTTGTGATGGTGCGATTTATGCGAGAGCAGCGCGCCGAGAATGGCCGCGCCTGCGGCAACTCCGAGGATGGCACCGGTATTGCCTCCCGAATGGCCGCAGTCGCGATCCTTGACGTCTGCCACGGTCATGACCTGCCGGTCATACGCTTCGATCCTGACGCAGTTCTTGTTCCGGTCGTGCCACCAATAGCTGTACGTGTAGCCATTGCTGTAGCTGTCGTGGCTGCTTTCATGCCTGAAGCCGCGACTGCCGAGCTGGCGTTCGGCATCCATCGCGCTCTGGCCATTGAGGAAGAGCAGCTGGTCGGCTTTTTCAGCCAGAACCGGCGTTGCGGTGAACGCGAACGCGGCGCAGCAAAGTGCGGATTTCGACAGAACGGATGACATGGCGAATACTCCCCTGTTCGTGACTGACTGACACGAACCGGGTCGCTTCGCGGGCCGAAACGACTCGGCTCCACGCTGGAATGTATCATCTCGGGAGGGGGTGGACGAAGTCAGGTAACAATTCGCCGGATCGCCCGGACATAAGACAAAGGCGCCGGGATCGCTCCCGACGCCTTCGTTTATCGGTATGCCGGACGGATCAGCCCTGGCGTTCGCCGGTCAGCGGCATGTCGCCGAATGCGCCTGCATTGACGGTGCCGGTCATCTGGTCGCCATTGACGGTGGCATTGCAGTTGAGCGTCATCGGCATCGGGACGGTCATGTCCATCTTCCAGCTGATGGTGTCGCCGTCGATGGTGCCGTTGTCGATACCCATCTGGCCCATGCCGCCGGCCATGGTGCCGGTCCAGCTCTTGCCATCGTCACCGGGTACAACGGTCAGCGTGCCCTTCTGGTCGCCCATCGGGCTCTTGACGACGGTGTCATAGGTTCCTGCTACGGACATGGAAAATCCTCTCTTTGGGTTGGGGGTCGAAACTCGTCATTCAATCGGGCTTGCTGACATGAATGTCAATTACTGGGTGGCGTCCATCTCGATCCGTTCGACCGGCAGGCCAAGCTGTTCGAGCTGCGGTTCGACAACGCTGGCATCGCCAACCACGACCCAGACGAATTTGTCGGGATCGATTGCTGCGCGGGCCGCTGCATCGAGGCTCTCGCGGGTCTGTGCACGATACCGGTCGGCGATACGTTCGTAATAGTCGTCCGGACGTCCGTAGAGGGCGTTGTTCTGCATCGCGCTCAGGATCGAACCGGATGTTTCGAACTGCCCCGGCAATTCGCCGATCTGCGCGGTGACGATGCGGGTCTTTTCTTCCTCGGTCACACCGTTGGCGTCGAGGAATTCGCCCGTTTCGCGGATGAGTTCGGCCAGGGCATCGCCCGTCCGGTCTGCCTGGACCGGCGCGGACACGAAGTAGGAGACCGCGTTTTCCTGCCGGTTGACACCGCCGCGCACACCGTAGCTCCAGCCCTTGGTCTCGCGCAGGTTCATGTTGAGCCGGGCGAGGAAGTTGCCGCCCAGCGCATTGTTGGCGTTGAGAAAATCGACGTAGGTTTCGTCGCGGGCATTGGCGGGGGTGAGCTGACCGCCGTAGATATAGCTTTGCGGCGAATTGGGCCGGTTCACCAGGACGATACGATTGGTTTCGGCCGGTTCGGCAGCTGTGTCGAAAGCCTTGCTGCCCTTGGGCGTAGCCGGAGCCTGCCAATCGCCGAACACGGCATTGAGTGACGATACCACTTCGGCCAGCGGAAGATCCGACACGACGAAAACGTCACCGTTGTCGGGTCGTACCCAGCGATCTGCGAAGCCGGTGATGTCTTCGCGCGTGATCGAGCGAAGCGAAGCGACCGTACCGCTGCCGGGCCCGGCATAGGGGCTGTCCTTGCCGTAGATCAGCGGGGCTGCGGTGCGCGCGGCGATTGAGGCCGGTGTGCGCAGATCCTGCTCAACACCGGTAATCTGTTGTGCACGGACCCGTTCGATCTCTTCAGGATCGAAGGCCGGATTGCGGACGATATCCGAAAGCAGCTCCAGCGACGGCACGAGGTTTGCCGAAAGCGCCGACAGGGTAAAGGTGGAACGGTCCGCCCCGCCGCCAAGGGAAACCTCGGCGCCAAGGCGCTCACCGGTCTCCGCGATCTCGCGTGAGTTGCGTGACGTGGTCCCTTCTTCGAACAGGCTCAGGGTCAAACCTTCCAGGCCGCGCTTGTCGGCCGGATCGGCAGCGCTGCCCGCATCGAACGCCAGCGATACATAGGTTGCCGGCACCGCGCTGCGCTGGGCGTAGTGGAGCTCCATGCCGTTCGCCAGCTGCGTATGCTGGACATCGGGAAAGTCGAGTTCGGCAACCGTATCGATCGGCGGCGCCGGGCGTACTTCGGTGACCGTAATGTCATCGGCAGCCGCTTCGGCTGCATCTTCCGCCTCTGCTTCGGCAACGCTGGCTGCCTCTTCGTATTCGGCATCGCGCTCGCCCGGTTCCAGAACAAGCGTCATGGATGGCCGTGTCATCCAGCGCTGCATTGCCGACTGGACTTCCGCCGGCGTGAGCGAGGACAGGATTTCGAACTGCCGCGCGTAGAATTCCGGATCGTCAGCCAGCACTTCGCCGGTGGCGAGGGTGACGGCCTTTCCGCCGAAGCCGCCGACCTGTTCAAGCCCGCGAATGGTGTCTGCCACATTGCTGGTCGCGGCGCGGCGGACTTCGTCTTCGGTCGGACCTTCAGCAATGAACTGGTCAATCAATTCGTCGAGACGGCGTTCGACAAGGGCGGGATCGGCATCGGGCGCGGCGGTGGCCGACACCGTCAGGATTCCGACCCGCTGGAATGCGAAATTGCCGCCCGATACGCTTACTGCCACCTTCTCGTCGCGAACGAGGGCGTTGTCGAGGCGGCTGGAGGACAGGCCACCAAGGATCTGCGCCCCGATATTGAGTGCGACCAGTTCGCGATCTGCGATACCCGGGGCGGTCCAGTACTTGTTGATGCTGGTCGCCGCTACCTGATCGCGCATGACGGTACGTACGTCTTCGGCCAGTTCGGTGACTTCAGCCTGCGCCGGGTTGTTCACCGGGCCGCGGGCGATCGGGCCGAAATACTTTTCGACCAGCGGACGCGCTTCTTCTGCGCTTACATCCCCGGCAAGGACGACGGTGGCGTTGTTGGGTCCGTACTTGTCGCGGAACCAGCCGCGGACATCGTCCATGCTGGCACTGTCGAGGTCGGCCATCGAACCGATTGGCGTGTGGTCGTAGGGATGCGGTGCAGGGAAGAGCGTGTTGATGATCTCGTAAAAGATCAGTCCGCCGGGCTGGTTGTCACCCTGACGCTTCTCGTTCTGCACGACGCCGCGCTGATTATCGAGCTTCTGCTGGGTCACCGCGCCAAGAAGATAGCCCATCCGGTCGCTTTCCAGCCACAGCGCCCGTTCGAGCGCGGGGCGCGGTACCGTCTGGAAATAATTGGTGCGGTCGAAATTGGTCGTCCCGTTGTAATCGGTCGCGCCCATTTCCTGCAGGTACTGGAAATAGTCGTTGGGCGCGTTTTCCGATCCGTTGAACATGAGATGTTCGAACAGGTGGGCGAAACCCGACTTGCCGGCGGGTTCGTCTTTCGATCCGACATTGTACCACACGGCGACCGCCACGATGGGCGCTTTGCGATCGGTATGGACGATGACGTCGAGCCCGTTCTCAAGGGTGAACTTTTCAAACGGAATAGCGACTTCATCGACCAGTGCAGACAGCTCGGCCGGATCGGCCTGTGCCCCGTCGGCGGTCTGCGCGATTGCCGGCGCTGCAAGCGGAGGGGTGATCGTTACGGCCAGGGCAAGGGCGCTGGCGGTCAGGAAGTGCTGTTTGCGCATGATACCTCGATATTCGACTCAGGATGTGTGTTTGATCGCAGTGCTACGGTTTTAGCGGCGGCTCGTCACGGTTTTCCGGCTGGCGGCATTCGCCATCACGTCATCGCGCCAGAAATGGACCGGTTTCAGGCGATGCTGGACGAACAGCGGAGCCTGGTCGGCATAGTGGGGAGATTGCGGCCTCGTGGTCGCAGCGCCGTATGGCTGGATCGAGCGCGAGGATACCCGTTCGCCGGGCAGCCATTCGACCCACTGGATAAAGCTGTCGCCGTGGCGCACCGAAAGCCTGCCATCCTCGTCCACGTCCCATAGTGTCGATGCGCGAAGCGTGTCCGACCCGCCATCCAGCGGCAGATCCACATCTCCCTGCCGTAGGCGCAGCAGGTCGCTCATCGGCGGATCTAGCCGGCCGAAATGGGTATTGAGGTGATCGACCGCCTTCTGCAGTTCGGCGCGAACATCGGGGCATGCCTTGTTCTGGTAACGGCAGGACATGAATTCGCGGATGAGAAGCAGCGCCAGCGAATCCGCCTCGCCGATACTGTCGGCAGTGAAATCCCACCCTTTCAGCATGTCGCGGGCGCGGGCAAGTTCGGCATCGTCCGACAGGTCGAGTGCATCGAGGCCGTCCCACAGATCGGCAATATAGCCTTCGCGGGCATAGGTCGTGTCGTACTTGATCTTCTCCAACGTGGCGCGGTCGAGGCTTTCAGCCTCGCTCATCAGCTTCCATGCGCGCCGCGAACGGTTCGTCTGCTTGAGTTCGACACCCAGGCGGGGATCGAATGCGTCGGGTGACAGGTCGCTGTCGGCGCCCGCTGCGGTGAAGGGGGTATTGTTGGCATTATAGAGCCAGCCGCTGGGCGGATTAACGTAGCGCGGCAGCTCCTGGTAGGCGACCGGGCCAGGCCAGATGGCCTTCGGATCGTCGCCCGGAAGGATGGTGCGCCAGTCGTATCCTGTCGCACGGTCGGGCAGGGCGGCGTTGTAGATATAGGCGATATTGCCAGCCTCATCGCCATAGATGAAATTGGTCGATGGAATGTCCATGCGGGCAAGGATTTCCTCGAATTCCTCGAGACTGGTCGCCTTGTTCAGTCGATAATACGCATCGAGCTGCCCCAGATTGCCGATCCCGCCGTATCGCACGGCAAAATAGCCGTCATCGTTCCGGATTACCGGCCCATGTACACTGCGATAAACGGTCCGACGGATGGGCAGGGTTACCGGTCCGAGCCTGACGGGAAGCGTGACCGTGCGGGCTTCCAGTTCGCGCCACTGGTCGCCGATGCGGTATTGCGTGCCATCATCGTTCATGACCAGCTTGTAGATATCGACCATGTCGGGCGTGTTGACCGTATTGGTCCAGCCCAGATGCTCGTTATGGCCTAGGAAGGGAAACGGGCTGCCGGGAAAGTTCGCGCCCGCATAGTGCCAGCCTTCGTCGCTTTCGACCACGAGTTCGTACCAGGCAACGCCGCCCCGCAAGGGCTGGTGGCTGTTCGAGACGAGGATGGTCGGCCCGCCCGATTTTTCGGGCGCGATGGCAAACGCGTTCGATCCGGCAAGTGCGCCGTCCTCGCCCCAGGGCAGAGGCCATGCGCGGGCCTGCTGGCCGGGCACGGGCACTTCGGGGGACGGCACGTCGGAGGTTCTGGAAACATCCGTCGGCGCGCCGAAACCCGGAATGGCGGGGCCATGCTCCGTATTCAGCGGTTCGCCTTCGACCAGGGGGCCGATGATATTGCCAAGGCCGGAGAAGAACGGTTGGCGCAGCGCAAAGCCGGCAGCCACGTCCACCCCGTCGACCGGGAAGAGGTTGCCGAGCTTGATTTCACCGGGGTTCTGCTCGGCGAAATCGTTGAGGCCCTTTGCATAGGCGTCGAACAAAGCCCGGGTGTCCTCGGGCAGGGTCGGGTATGTTTCCTCGGCCGTGCCGCGCGCGTCGAGCAGGTGGTAGGCATAATCGAAGGCCGCACCATCCTGTCCCGCGATTGCGCCATAGCGGCCGCGGCTCATGGCGATCACATTCTGCAGCGTGGCAAAATCGTCTTCGGAGTGGGCAACGGCGACGCCGTAAGCGACGTCGGCATCGGTCTTGCCGTAGATATGCGGAACGCCGAATTCATCGCGGACGATTTCTGCGGTATATTCGCGGTTGTCGACGGTCACGTCGTCGCGCTTGGCCCAGAACGGTTCCCAGGTCGCCAGCGCCACGAATGCTACCAGCACGATTACAAGCAGCGCAAAGCCGATGCGCCCAAGCCATTTCTTCATGAATGTCGGTCCTCTCTTGCAACCTGCCTAGCGACGGCATGCGCCCATCGCAATGCGGTTGGGCAAAACTGCATGAGGCACGGTTCCCCAGCATGGATTCGGGTGGCTACGAAACCTCCAGTGACAGCGCAGATCACCATCGGCCACGAGACGTCCGGCAAGCCGGTCGAATTCGACATCGAGGAACTCCTCGCCACCCGTTTGCTCGTCCAGGGCAATTCCGGGAGCGGCAAGTCGCACCTGCTGCGCCGCCTGCTCGAAGAAAGCGCGGGAATGGTCCAGCAGGTGGTGATCGATCCCGAAGGTGATTTTCCTTCGCTGGCGGAGGAATTCGGCCATGTCGTCATCGACGGATCGGCCTATTCCCCGCCCGAAATCGAGGCGCTTGCGCGCCGCATTCGCGAACATCGCGCCAGCGTGGTGCTCGATCTCGACGGGCTGGAGGTGGAACAGCAGATACGCTGCGCCGCGCAGTTTCTCACCGCCCTGTTCGATGCCCCGCGCGAACATTGGTATCCGGCGCTGGTGGTGGTCGATGAAGCGCAGATGTTCGCTCCCGCCGCAGCCGGCGAGATGGCAGAGGACACGCGCCGCATGACCTTGTCGGCGATGACCAACCTCATGTGCCGTGGGCGCAAGCGCGGGCTGGCGGGGATCGTCGCCACGCAACGGCTGGCCAAGCTCGCCAAGAATGTCGCCGCCGAGGCATCGAACTTCCTCATGGGCCGCACCTTCCTCGATATCGACATGGTGCGCGCGGCCGACCTGCTCGGCATGGAAAGGCGGCAGGCGGAACGTATCCGCGAGCTTGAGCGCGGACACTTCCTTGCGCTGGGCCCGGCGATTACCCGCGTGCCGCTCGCCTGCAAGATCGGCCCGGTGAAGACCGGCCACACTGCGCGCAGCGAAGGGCTGATGGCGCTGCCCGACACAGCGCCTGCAGACATGGAAGCGCTGCTGACCGCGGATCTTGCCAGCGAAGTCGCCAAGGCGCCGCCTCCGCCAGCGCCGCCGCCCGCACCGCGTGTCGACGAGATGGAAAACAGCATCGCCCGCGCCGAGGAAAGGCAGGTCGATGCGCCGGAACCTGCGGACACTTCGGCCTTGGCCGAGCAGATCGAGGCGATCATCGCGCAATTGGCGCAGGATGAGGGTGTCGCCTTCCAGTCGGCCAGCGCGCAGTACCAGACCTTCCTCACGCGCTGCCGGCGCGAACGGATCATCGGCCCGATGCCCGATATGGGCGCCTTCCGCCGCCGCATGGCGATGGCCGGGGCAGGGCTGGACGACCTCGACGAGGCCCTGCGCGAACGGATCATGCAGCGCGCGGCATCGGTCGAACCCGATCTCCTCGCGCCCTTTCTGGTGCTGGCCAGCAGCGCCCAGGCAGGCGAAGTCCAGGTCGATGAGGACGCGCTTGGCCGCGCTTATGGCACCAGTTCTCCCGGCCGCATCCGGCGCCTGCTCGACCATCTCGAACGGCAGGGGTTGATCGTGATCCGCGAAGATTTCGGTGGCGACCGTTCGGTCATGGTGCCGGGGCTGGATGACCTAGCGACTGCCGCCGAATAGCTGGCGTCCGGCGAGGTCGAGCATGATTTCCTCGCTGCCTCCGCCGATCGCGTTGACGCGCACTTCGCGGTAGATCCGTTCGACCTTGCTACCGGTAATATAGCTCGCCCCGCCCAGAACCTGCGCCGCCTCGCGCGCAACGGCTTCAAGCATGCGTGTCGCCTGCACCTTCAGCATGGCGAAATCGGCCGGCCTGTCGCAGCCCTCGCGTACCTGCCAGGCACACAAGTCGACCCACGCCTGTGTCGCTTCGATCTGGCGCTCCATGTCGGCAAGCTTGATGCGGATCGATTGGTGGCCGACCAGCGGCTTGCCAAAGGTTTCGCGTTGCCGTGCCCAATCCGCAGCCTCGGCCATCGCAACCCGGGCATAGGCGCAGCAGCCCATTGCCATGCCGAGCCGTTCGGAATTGAAGTTGCGCATGATGCCGATGAAGCCGCCGTTTTCAGGGCCGATCAGGTTTGTCGCAGGCACGCGCACATCGGTGAAGTGAATTGCCGCCGTGTCGGAGCAGCGCCATCCCATCTTGTCGAGCCGGGTGCGCTCCACCCCCGCGCTCGCCATGTCCACCAGCAATAGCGAGATGCCACCTGCGCCCAGACCGCCGGTGCGCACTGCGCAGGTCAGCCAGTCGGCGCGCAAGCCGGATGTGATGAACATCTTTCCGCCATTCACAACATAATGGTCGCCGTCGCGCACGGCAGTTGTTGTCAGGTTCGCCACATCCGAACCGCCCCCTGCCTCCGTAATGCCGAGCGCGATGATCTTTTCGCCCGCCAGTACAGGTGGGGCGATGCGCTGTTTCAAGTCTTCCGAACCGAGCGCCAGAACCGGGGGCAGGCCGATGCCGTGCGTCATCAGCGATGCGCCCAAACCGCCTGCACCTACTGCGGCCAGTTCTTCGGTGACGACCAGGCCGTGGAATATGTCGAAGCCTTCCTCGTGTCCGCCATATTCTTCGGGATAGCGCAGGCCGAGAATGCCTGCTTCCGCAGCTTTGCGGTGGAGGTCGCGCGGCAGCTCCCCTTGCGATTCCCATCGGTCGATATGCGGGGCGATCTCGCGCTCGACGAAACGCCGCACGCTCTGTGCCAGCGCTTCGTGAGTTTCGTCGTAGAAGGGGCTACGGGTGCGCCAGTCGTCGAATGCTGTCATGTCCGGAAGATTTGCGCGGCGCAGCCCCCAGGTCAATCGCGAAGAAAAAGTGGCGTCCCCCCTCGTCAAGGCCAGCCCAACCCCTATATGCGAGTAACACACCTGCTGAGCCGCTTGGCAAAAATTGCGGGAGAGGGCTTGTGTTGCATAATCGCAACACCATATTCGAGCAGTAGTTTTTGACTGGGGTGTTTGCATGAATCTCGAAAAGTTCACCGACCGCGCCAAGGGTTTCCTGCAGGCGGCGCAGACCGCGGCCATCCGCATGAATCACCAGCGGATTTCGCCTGCGCACCTGTTGAAGGCGTTGCTCGACGACGAGCAGGGAATGGCCGCGCAGCTGATCCAGCGCGCAGGCGGCAATGCCGGCGTGGCGATAACGGAAATCGATACGGCGCTGGGCAAGATCCCGGCGGTATCGGGCGGCGGGGCGCAGCAGACGCCTGGGCTCGATAACGATGCCGTCCGCGCGTTGGACCAGGCCGAACAGCTTGCCGAAAAGGCTGGCGACAGCTTCGTGCCGGTCCAGCGGCTGCTTCAGGCGCTCGCACTGGCCGACAATGCTACGGGAAATGCTCTGAAGGCGGCGGGTGTCGACGCGAAATCGCTGGAGGCCGCGATCCAGGAAGCGACCGGCGGCCGCACTGCCGACAGCGCAGGGGCGGAAGATGCCTATGACGCGATGAAGAAATACGCCCGCGACCTCACCCAGGCGGCGCGCGACGGCAAGCTCGACCCGGTTATCGGCCGTGACGAGGAAATCCGCCGCACGGTGCAGATCCTCGCCCGGCGCACCAAGAACAACCCCGCCCTCATTGGCGAACCCGGCACCGGCAAGACCGCGATTGCCGAAGGTCTGGCTCTGCGCATCGCCAATGGCGACGTTCCCGACAGCCTCAAGGGCCGCACGCTGATGTCGCTCGACCTCGGTGCGCTGATCGCGGGCGCGAAATACCGCGGCGAGTTCGAGGAGCGTCTGAAAGCCGTGCTCGACGAAGTGAAAGGCGCGGACGGACAGATCATCCTGTTCATCGACGAGATGCACACGCTGATCGGTGCTGGCGCGAGCGAAGGCAGCATGGATGCAGGCAACCTGCTGAAGCCTGCCCTGTCGCGCGGCGAACTGCACTGCATCGGCGCAACCACGCTCGACGAATACCAGAAGTACGTCGAGAAGGACCCGGCGCTGCAGCGTCGCTTCCAGTCGGTCTATATCGACGAGCCGAGCGTGGAGGATACCGTTTCGATCCTTCGCGGTATCAAGGACAAGTACGAGCTGCACCACGGCGTGCGCATCACCGATGGCGCGATCGTTGCCGCGGCGCAGCTGTCCAACCGCTATATCCAGAACCGCTTCCTGCCCGACAAGGCAATCGACCTGATGGACGAGGCTGCATCGCGCATCCGTATGGAGGTAGAGAGCAAGCCCGAGGAAATCGAAGGTCTTGACCGGCGCATCATCCAGTTGCGCATCGAAGAGCAGGCGCTCCAGAAAGAAAGCGACCAGGCATCGATGGACCGCCTCGAGGCGCTGCGCAAGGAATTGTCCGAGCTTGAACAGCAGTCGTCGGAACTGACCACCCGCTGGCAGAACGAGCGCGACAAGATCCATGCCGAAGGCCGGATCAAGGAAGAGCTCGACCAGGCGCGGCTGGAGCTTGAGCAGGCGCAACGTGCTGGCGATCTCGCCAAGGCGGGCGAGCTGCAATACGGCAAGATCCCCGAACTGGAAAAGAAGCTCGAGGAGGCCAGCGGTCAGACCGACAACGCCTTGCTCAAGGAAGAGGTCACCGAAGACGATATCGCCGGCGTGGTATCGCGCTGGACGGGCATTCCGGTCGACAAGATGATGGAAGGCGAGCGCGAGAAGCTGCTCGACATGGAAAACATTCTATCGAAGCGCGTGATTGGGCAGAGCCAGGCCATCGATGCCGTGTCCAAGGCCGTCCGCCGTGCGCGTGCCGGTCGGCGGGACCCCGGCCGCCCCTTGGGC
>CATMNW010000038.1 GCA_950071875.1 uncultured Erythrobacteraceae bacterium
CGCCATTGGTTTCGGTGAGGCCGTAGCCCAGCGCGGGGAAGCCGTCCTTGAAGGCGTCCTTGATCTTCTTGACGTGTTCGATCGGCCGCGCGGCACCGCCGCCGGCGAAGGTCTTGCATTGCGAGAGATCGTATTTCTCGCGCTCGGGATGGACCGCGATCTCGTAACTCATGAGAGGCACGCCGACGAAATAGGTGATCTGTTCCTTCTCGAGCAGTTCGAGTGCGTTGGTGGCGTCCCATTTGGGCATCAGCACCAGCTTGCGGCCCATGGCGAAGCTTTGCAGGAACAGCGGCACTTCACCGGTGACGTGGAACAGCGGCACCGCGACCAGCGCGCTCGGCTGCACGGTCGGCGCATCGCCGCGCTCGGTCAGCAGCTGCAGCATCATCGCCGTCTGGCAGACGTAATTCATCGTCCCGGACACCACGCCGAGGTGGTCGGAATACGCACCCTTTGGGTGTCCGGTGGAACCGGAGGTGTACAGGATGGTCGCCAGGTTGTCCGGACCAAGCTGGCCCAGCATCTTCATCGCGGTGTCGCCTTCGGCCCAGATCGGCTCAAGGCCGCCGGACGGCGTGCCGTGATCGAATACCACCACCTTGGCCGGATGGTCGATACCTTCGAGGCGCGCTGCGCGCTGCGCATCGGCCAGGACCAGCTTGCATTCGCACAGATCGATTCCGTAGGCGAGTTCTTCGCCAGTCCACCAGCCGTTCAGCAGCGTGGCACATCCCCCTGACATCAGTATGCCCATGTAGGTGATGATCCAGTTGGCCGAATTGCGTGCGGCAATACCGACGCGGTCGCCCTTCTCGATGCCGTGAATCGTGGCGAGACCGTGGGCGACATGGCTGGCCGCATGCCACGCTTCGCCAAAGGTAAGGCGAAGATCACCGTCGACGATGAAGGTTTCGTCCTTCTTCTCGTTACAGAAATGCGCGAAATAATGTGCGAGGCTGGGCGGGGCGTTCTTGAAGGCCGGCATCGTATTTCCGTGGCGTTCCGCTTCGACGAGCTCGAACATCTGCCCCGGCGCGGTTACGGCGTCGGTAATACGGTGAATCGCGGTATCGAGTTCGGTCGGCATGGGTAGTTTCGTGTCCTCTCCAATCGGCGCGCGTCCTCGTGCTCAAGGCTCGCGCAAAATTTGCGGCTCGACGCAGGCTTTCCCCAAAACCCCTGCTATGCCAAAAGCCGCCCCCGATGGGTCGCCGGTCGCGGCCTTGGACATACCTCTAAGGGGATAAGCACTTGCTGTCACTACTGGCTGCATCGGGCGCGGCAGATCCGATCTACTGGGAAAATCTTGGGCTGAGGCCCTACCTGTTCGAGATCGGCGGGTTCCAGCTGCGATTCTATTCGCTCGCCTACCTGCTCGGCATTCTGTTCGCCTACTGGCACCTGTCGAAGATGATCAAGGCGCCGGGCAGTCCGATGGCGCAGCGTCACGCAGACGACCTGTTTTTCTACTGCACCCTTGGCGTGATCCTGGGCGGGCGGCTGGGTTACGTCGTTTTCTACCGGCCCGAACTGTTCGGCACGCTCGACATGTTCAAGCTGTGGGAAGGGGGCATGAGTTTCCACGGCGGGGTGATCGGCGTGCTGATCGCGATTTCGTGGGTCGCATGGCGCGGTTCGCTGAACTGGCTGCGAATCTGCGACTATATCGCCGTCAACGTCCCGTTCGCCTACATGCTTGGCCGGCTGGCGAACTTCGTGAACGGCGAATTGTACGGTCGACCGGTCGAAGGCGACTTTCCGCTCGCCATGGTATTCCCGACCGATCCCAGCCAGCTAGCCCGGCATCCCAGCCAGTTGTACCAGGCAGGCTTCGAAGGGTTGCTGCTGGCGGTCCTGCTTTACGCGCTGTTCTGGAAAACACGCGCGCGGTACCGCGCCGGTCTTCTGGTCGGCGTTTTCACGATCGGCATGGGCTTGGGGCGTTTCCTGATGGAATTCTTCCGCGAACCCGATGCGCATCTGGCCTACGTGGTCGTCGAAACCGGCCTGTCGCGCGGCCAATGGCTCAGCCTGCCGATGATTGCCGTCGGTGTGCTCGTCATGGCATATGCCCTGATGAAGCCGCCCGTCGGCGGTGCGGCCAAGGGTAAGCCGCAGTCAGCATGACGGCCCTTGCGGACAGTTTCCGCCGCCTGATCGAAGCGACAGGGCCTATGCCTGTGCTGCGCTACATGGGCGAAAGCAATGCACGCTATTATGCATCGCGCGATCCGCTGGGCTCGGCTGGTGATTTCACCACGGCTCCGGAGATCAGCCAGATGTTCGGTGAAATGGCCGGGCTCTGGCTGGCGGATATCTGGGTGCGGGCGGGCCGCCCGGCAAACGCGATCTATGTAGAACTCGGGCCCGGACGCGGCACCTTGGCCCAGGATGCGTTGCGGGCGATGGCGAGCCAGGGGCTGCGGCCACAGGTGCATCTCGTGGAGGGATCCGATGCATTGCGCAAAGTGCAGGGTGGAGCGCTTTCGGACGCCATATTCCACGATTCTTTCGAAACGGTGCCCGGCGACAGGCCGCTCCTGCTGCTTGCCAACGAATTCCTCGATGCGCTGCCCATCCGCCAACTGGTGATGACGACCAAGGGTTGGCGCGAGCGCATGGTGGGCATCGAACAAGACAGATTTGCGTTCGTATCCGGCCCCAATCCGATGGAGGAGGCTGTGCACGAGAAACAGCGCGCAGCTGACGTCGACACGGTGATCGAGGCTTGTCCGGCTGCAGCCGCGCTGGTGGAAGATCTCGCGCAGCGGCTCGAAGTGCAGGGCGGCGCTGCCCTGCTCGTCGATTATGGACACACGGCGCCGCGTATCGGCTCCACCTTGCAGGCGGTGAAAAAGCACCAGAAAGTCGACGTCTTTTCCTCGCCGGGGGATATGGACCTGACCGCTCATGTCGACTTCGGCACGCTCAATGCCATCGCCCGAAGGGAGGGCGTAGCCAGTTCATTGACGACGCAGGGTGCCTGGCTGACTGCCATGGGTATCGGGTTGCGGGCCCAAGGGCTTTCGACGGCTTCACCGGAGCATGCAGGAGAGATCAAGGCTGCCCTCGACCGGCTGGTTGGTCAGGACGAAATGGGCGAACTGTTCAAATGCATGGCGATGAGCGCGCGTGACTGGCCGCGCGGGGCAGGCTTCCCGGAAGTCTAGTCCGGTGCGATGCCGGCACTTTCGGCGAGCCGCCGGGCGGCCTCGTCGAAAGATAGCTTGTCCTCTTCGCGGTCTACCGAGAGATTGGCTTCGCGCATCATCGACACATCGATTGCGTCGATAAGCGCTTGCATCGCGCTGGTCAGGTTCGCGTCGCTTCCTGCCTCAGGCGCAAGCAGGATGATAGCATCGTAGTTCGGAAACGCGCCTTCGGGATCCTTTAGTATGACGAGATCGTCGGCCGCAATCCGCCCGTCCGAGGTGTAGGCGCCAATAACGTCCGCTTCGCCCGACTGGAGGGCGTTATACATGAAGGTTGGCGAGAAATTGCGCCGTGCGGCAAACCGCAGTCCATAGGCATTGCGTACCGCCACCCACTCCGGCCGCTCGAAGAATTCCGGATCGCCGCCAATGGTCATTGCCTGACCGCGTGATGCAAGATCGCCAATGCTCTCGATGCCTTCGCGATCCGCGCGATCGCGGCGCATGGCGAGCCCGTAAGCGTTTTCGAAACCGAGCCGTCCCAGGACCCGGACACCGCTGGTAGCAGCCTCCCACTTGGTGATTTCAGCAAGCATGGCGTCACGATCGGGATTGTCGGATCGCCCCATCTGATTTGTCCAGATCGTTCCTGTGTAGTCGATCAGAATGTCGATTGCGCCATTCGACACCGCCTGGTGTGCGACTGCCGAGCCAAGCCCGTCGCGATAGTCGACTTCATACCCTTCCGCTTCGAGCCGCTGTCCGATCAGGCGGGCGAGGATATACTGCTCGGAGAAGCCCTTCGCGCCGATCACGATGCGGTCGTCCCTGCTGCCGCCGAATTGCACGAACAGGGCCGCACCGATGCCGAGCAATACCGCGGCAAAACCGCCGAAAGTCAGCACGCGGCGGCGGCTGGCGAGACCTTTCTCGATCGTCCCGAGCAGCGCGTCGGCAACCAGTGCAAGCCCGGCGCTGGCGAGGCATCCGGCAAGAACCAGAACCCAGTTTTGGGTCTGAAGCCCTGCAAAGATGGGGTCACCAAGGCCCGGCTGGCCGATAGTGGTCGAGAGGGTCGCGGCACCGATGGTCCAAACTGCGGCGGTCCGGATGCCTGCCATGATGTAAGGGGCGGACAGGGGACCTTCGACCAACCGAAGCCTTTGCCAGAATGTCATGCCAACCCCGTCGGCGGCTTCGAGGACACCCGGATCGAGATTGGCTTGTGCAGTGACGGCGTTGCGCAGGATGGGCAGCAATGCATAGAGTGACAGGGCAAGCAGCGCAGGCAGGAAACCCAGCGTGGGGAGCCCTTCGCCAAACACACTGCGCAAACTTAAAAGAATTGGAAAGAACAGCGCGAGCAACGCAAGTGCAGGGATGGTCTGTATCAGGCTGGCGAAGCCCAGTGTTGCGCGTGCCACGGGCGGAGAACGGCTCGCCCAGATCGCCAGCGGAAGCGCGACCGATATGCCTAGCGCAATGGCCGCGGCTGACAGCAGGACATGAGCGGCGAACTTGTCGCCCAACCCAAACACCGTGGTCCAGATTTCGCTCATCGTGAAAGTTCCGCCAGACGTTCGAACTGGGCTCGCGGAACTGCGACAAGGCCCTGAGCGATATCGCCACCGCCGCCAGAAAGCAGGTTGTGCGGGGTCTCGTCAGCGACGATCCTGCCGGAATCCATTACCAGCACCCTGTCTGCTAGCAGGAGCGCTTCGGCCATGTCGTGCGTAACCATGACCGTGGTGAGGGTCAGCTCGTCATGCAGCGTCCGCACTCTTTCACCAAGTGCATCGCGGGTGACGGGATCCAGCGCGCCGAACGGTTCGTCCATCAAAAGCAGTTGCGGTTCGTTGGCAAGCGCGCGGGCAACGCCGATCCGCTGGCGCTGGCCACCCGAAAGCTTGTCCGGCATGCGCTTCGCCATCTCGGGATCCAGATCGACCAGGCCCAATAATTCGTCGATCCGCCTCGCTGACAGTCTGTCGCCCGCCAGTTTTGGCCCGATGGCGATATTCTCGCCGACCGTCATGTGCGGAAACAGGCCGATCGACTGGAAGACATATCCGATCTTGTGCCGCAGGGCGGCAAGCGGCCTGTTCTCGACACCTTCGCCATCAAAGCGCACCGATCCGCCCGAGGGTTCGACAAGCCGGTTCACTGTTTTCAGAAGTGTCGATTTTCCCGATCCGGATGCGCCGACAAGCGCGACAAACTGGCCCTGCGGTATAGCCAGCGTGACCCCTGAAACTGCCAGGGTCCCGCCGTATTCCTTGCGAACATCACAGAATTCGAGAAGCGGATGGTCCTGCGCGGTCACTCTTCTTCGTCAGTCGTTTCGGCAACAGGCGCATACTCGACCCGCTCAAGCTCGATTTCCTTACCGTCGGGACCCGAGACCTTCATGGTGTTGCCGGTCATGCGTCCGGGCTCCCAGCACCGTTCAATTCCGTTCTCGTCATCGGGAAGGAAGCACAGCGCCCCTGCATCATCGGCATCCGAATAGGTCCAGTTGCCTTCCTGCCAGGCATCGCCGTTGCGAACATCGCGGTACAGGCCGTCGGGGTCGATGAAGGTCGTGAAGCGCGCACCATCTGCGGTCCTGAACCGCCATGCGGTCGATGCGAACTTGTCGGGCGGCTGTCCGGTAGGCGTCGGTTCGATCGTTGTCGTGTCCAAGCCTTCGTTCGGGGTCTGGGCAGAAGGCGAACAGGCGGCCAGCGTTGCTGCTGCGGTTATTGAAAATGTCGCTTTCAGCATGCGCACCGCTCCCCATTCGTCGAGGTGACGGAAAGCACAGCACCGGCTGCGGCGCAAGGCCGACCCGCGGGTCAGTCTTCGATCACCGTGCGCGGAAAGACGAGTTTGATGTCGAGACCATCATCGGAAAAACTGCGTTCGAAAGAACCGTTGAGCTGGCCTTCAACGGCCATCCGCAAGAGCCGCGACCCGAACCCCTCGCGATCTTCGTCCTTGGGCGCATCGCAGGTAATCGAGCTTTCTTCCCACAGGACACAGATGTTCTCATCCCCTTCGCACGGGGCCTTCACGGTAACAGTCAGCCGTCCTTCCGGGGAAGACAACGCGCCGTACTTGGCCGCATTGGTCGCCAGTTCGTGGAAAATCAGCGCCAACGGAGTGGCAGCGCGAGCGCCGATCCGGATGCCGGGCCCGGTAACCGTGATCCGCTTCTCGTCTCCCGTCTGATAGGGGGCAAGCAAATCAGCCAACAGGCCGGACAAGGTGCCTTCTTTCAGACCCTGGCCGGGGCGCACGTAATCGTGAGCGGCACTCAGCGATCGGATGGTATCGTTGAGTTCGTCCGCAAAGCTCTTCACCGCTTCGTTCCCGCGCGCCCGTATGGCGATCAGTCCGGAAACGACGGCAAAAATGTTCTTGATCCGGTGCGACAGTTCCTTGGAAAGCAGATCGCGGGCTTCCGACATGCGACGTTGCTTGTCGACATCGATCACCGTGCCGAACCAACGCGTATGACCGCCACCGACAGGAGATTGCACCGCCCGCGCAAGCATCCAGCGATAATTGCCATCCAGCAGCTTCAATCGCCATTCGTATTCGAACGGCTGACCATCGGCAATCGACCGGTTGAACGCTTTCGATCCTGCCTCCCAGTCTTCGGGATGCACGGCCGCCTTCCAATCGGCCAGCGTTCGCGGCTGCGACAGGCCGGTAAGCTCGTCCCATTGCGCGTTCACATAATCGAACGTGCCTTTCGTATCGGAGGACCAAGCAATCCCCGGAACGCTGTCGATCATCCGCTGGAGATAGCTTTCGCGTTCTTCCAGCGCGCTTTTTGCATCCTTGCCCAGGCGCTGCTGCGAAATCCTCCGCATGACGGACTTCGCCAGCACCGACAGCGATTCCCGCTGCAACTGCGTGAGGCCGACCTCGCGCGGCACCGTATCGATGATACACAGCGCGCCCAGTGGCGCACCTTCGGCCGAAATTAGCGGGTGCCCGGCATAGAAGCGGATGTGCGGTTCACCGGTTACCAGCGGATTGTCGGCAAACCGATCGTCTTCCTGCGCGTCGTATATCACCATCGGCTCGGCGCCGAGCATGGCATGCGCACAAAAGCTGGTCGGTCGCGGAGTTTCGCGCGCGTCGATCCCGGCGCGGGTCAGGAACAGCTGGCGCTCCTCTTCGACCATGGTGACCATGGCCATGGGTGCGTCGCAAAGCTTGGCGGCCAGATCGACGATTTCCTGCAATTCGGGATCGTCGACCAGCGAATCTGCACCATGCGCGGCCAGAACCGCGAGACGGTTTTCCTCGTCGCAATAGGCGTCGGAAGGCGGAGCGCCTTCGGGCCACAAGATTTTTTCCTTACGAAACATGATCGGATCGTCGCGTCCCTTAGCGGCAAAACCTATTGCACGCCTACCGCAAAAAGCAACTTTCCCGACGGTTCGCAAAGCTGGCGATCGCAAGCAGGCATGACTGTCGCGGAACCGCTGGTGCAAGCGGCGCATTGCATGATCAATAAGGGGTGGACGGGTTTCGAGGAGAGTTGCCCATGTCGGGTCAGGAAACCACGTTGCTCATCGTAATTGCAGCGTCAGTCGTCATACTGCTACTTGTCTGGCTGTTCATGCGGCGCCACCGGACCCAGGCACTGCGAAACAGTTTCGGCGAGGAATACGACCGCACCGTCAATGCGCGCGGAGGTCGAAGCAAGGCCGAAGCCGACCTGATCGAACGCAAGCAGCGGGTTTCGAAACTGGATATCCGCGCTCTGACCATTACCGAACGCGATCGCTACGCGGAGGAATGGAAGGAAACCAAGGCACTCTTCGTCGATAGTCCGGTGGAGGCTGTCAGCCGGGCAGACCGCCTGCTTACGGAAGTGATGAACACACGCGGCTTCCCGATGTCCGATTTCGAACACCGTCATGCCGACCTGACTGTCGACCACGGCGAGGTCGCCCGGCATTATCTGGCCGGCCACGAGATCGCGGATCGATCAAGTGATGCGACGACCGAAGAATTGCGGCGCGCCATAAATCATTACGAAGCATTGTTCAGCGATATGACCAAGGATGCGACCGATCGCGATCACAGCCACATCGATCGTGACGGCGATGGTATTGACGACCGGGTGCAGTCCACACCTGTCCGACCCGCTGCAAACCCGGCACTGAGCGAGCGCGACCGGATCTGATAGCGCTATTCTATCGCATTCCGCCGGCCATGTGCTAGGCGGGATGCGAGAGAGATGATGCCGACCGATCCGAACCGAAAGCCTTCACTGCTGAGCCGTGCCGTGCACCGCATATTGCTTGCGCTGTATCACTGGAAAGGCTGGAAAATCGACGGGCACCGTCCGGATTGCGACAAGTTCATTCTGCTGGGCGCGCCGCATACCTCCAACTGGGACTTCATTTTTTTCCTCGGGGCTGCGCAAGAGCTGGGAATAAGACCCAGCTTTATGGGCAAGACCAGCCTGTTCAAATGGCCGATGACGGGTTTCATGCTCGATATGGGCGGGATCCCGGTGGATCGTACCAGGCGCGCAAACTACGTCGAGCAGGTTGCAGAAGCTTTTGCCGAGGCCGACGATCTTGCCCTGGTCATTGCACCTGAAGGCTCTCGCACATTCAAGGGCAGCTGGCGGACCGGTTTTTACCACATAGCAATGGCTGCCGGGGTGCCGATTGTACCGGCATGGGTAAATCACAAGACCATGCGGGGCGGTGTGGGCAAACCATTGTTCCCGACCGGAGACTATCAGGCGGATCTCGCCAAGCTTGCCGCATTCTACCGCGAAAAGCGGCCCGATTGCGACCGGTTCGTTGCTCTCGAAAAAAGCGCCCGAACAGTTAAGGAAATGTCGGATGATCGTTGAATCCCTGATCGCCAATGGTGCTATCCTGCTCGGCATTGCGCTCATCCTCTGGGTGATTGCGCTCCAGGTCGACGATGTCAGTTTCGTCGATGCGTATTGGGGCGGCGGAATGGCCCTGATGGCGCTTGCGAGCTGGCTAAGGCTTTACCAGCCCGGGCCGCTGGCCACCTTGCTGATGGCCATGACGGTGATCTGGGGTGTACGGCTCTGCATACATCTCCTGCGACGCTGGAAACGTGAGGGGGAGGACAAACGCTACAAGCGTATCCTGAGAAAAGATCGCGAAAAAGGGCGCTTTGCCATTGCTGCCCTAACCAAGGTATTTCTCGGCCAATCCGTTTTGCTGTTCATCGTCTCGAGCCCTGCCCAGTATGGCATACTCGAAGCCAGTTCGATGACGCCGGTGAGCGGCCTGGCGCTGGTCGGACTTGCGATCTGGGCAATCGGCATTGTTTTCGAATGGGTAGGGGATTGGCAGCTTGCTCGGTTCAAGGCGGATCCCGCAAATGAAGGGCAGGTAATGGACCGGGGTTTGTGGCGTTATACCCGTCATCCCAATTACTTCGGCGATGCCTGCGCATGGCGGGGTATCTGGATCGCCGCGGCTTCGGCCGGTTGGTGGGTGGCCGCCGCGACGGTTATCGGGCCGCTTTTTCTTACCTTCACGCTGACGAAATGGTCGGGCGCGGCGCTTCTCGAAAGCGGCATGAAAAAGTCACGGCCCGGGTACGAGGACTACAAAAAAAGGACCTCCGCCTTCTTTCCGTTGCCGCCGAAAAAATCCGCAAGCGGGGCTTCGCGGGGGGTTTAACCCGTACCTTCGATTGCCTAATTGAGAAGGCAGACCGACACGGGAGCGCCACAACGTGAGCGAGAACGACATCGAGGAATTGCGCAGCCGCTTCGCGCGCGAAGCAATGGCTCTGATGGAGCGCACCGGCGAAGAGGTAACCCGCACACGGCTGGCGGCAGAACTGAAAGTTGCGCGAGCTCGCGTCGAAACCGTGTTTCCCGAAGAAGGCGATTTGCTCGACGCGATCACTGCCGAATGGTTTGCGCCGAAGCTGGCCGTGATGGACGAAGTCATGGGCTCCGATCTGCCGCCACGGCGCAAGATGTATGAATTCTTTGCAAGCCGTTTCCGGTTGCTGCGCAAGAACTTCCATGACGATCCTGCCACCTTCAACCTCTATGTCGAAATGGGCGAGCGTTATTTCGATTATGCGCGCAGCTATATCGATCTCGCCGATCACTACCTGTGCGAATTGATCGCCGAAGCGCAGGCGGAAGGCCATCTGGGCGGGCTGGAGGTGGATACCGCCATGTCACTCATCAACCAGATGGTGAATTGCTATCTCCAGCCCTACATGATCGCGATGATCGATGAAAAGCTGAGCGAGGAGAAGCTGGCGCTGATTGTGGGAGCCATCTTCGACGGACTCGATGCGCAAGACGGAGGAGCGCGGGGCACGCAAGGCATTCGCGCTGCATGATCGGCCACGCAGGCTTGCTTCGATTATAGGTCAGACCGGATTGAGTGGCTGGACCCTGCGTTAGCGATCCCGAACTGGCGAACTACCGCGACGATCCTAAGGCCTTCTGTTCGGCAAAGATCCCCCATCCGGCAAGAAACAGTCCGCAAATCAACGGGCCGACCACAATACCCGACAAGCCCATCAGCGCGATTCCGCCAAGGGTCGTGACCAGTATAAGCCAATCGGGAATGCCGGTATCGCGGCCGACAAGGATCGGTCGCAGGATATTATCGACCATGCCGATCAAGGCGACGCCGGAGACGATTACCAGGGCACCCTGCCAGATTGCGCCGGTTGCAAGCAAGTAAATCCCAACAGGCGCCCATACGATGGCCGGACCCAGTGCGGGCAGGAGCGATGCGATGGCCATTATCACACCGAGCAAGAGGACCGACGGTATACCGACGATCCAGAAGGTCAGCGCTCCCAGAGCGCCCTGGACGAGGCCCACGACGACCGAACCTTTTATCGTCGCGCGCACAATGGTGAGAAACCGCAATGCAAGCCGGTCGGCGATCGTGCGGTCCATTGGCAGGGCAGCAAGAACTGCATCACCGATGGCGCGACCGTCGCGCAGCAGGAAGAACCCGACGTATAGCGCAATCGTGAAAGCCAGCACGAAACCGAATACGCTGCCACCGATTGCCAGCGCCTGTTGCGCAATCAGGCCCAGCGATGCCTGCACGAAGGCCGTGGCGCGGGCCTGAACTTCAGCGAAATCACCGAAACCCGCGCTGTCGAGTGAAGCCTGGATACTGGCTGGAAGTGCACTGAAGACGCTCTGGAAGTACGTCGACACATCGATGTTCCCCTCGCGGAAGGCGACATACAGCCCGGCCGCTTCCTCGACCACGGCGCTGCCGATCCACAACGCGGGAAGAACCACGGCGAAAAGGATCACGACAAGGCTGGCAAGCGCAGCCTGCGTTTCCTTTTCCGGCCGCCGAACGAGAAACCACCGATAGAGCGGCTGGAACATGATCGCCGCCAGTGTCGCCCATAGCAACGGGGTCAGGAACGGCAGCACGACGGCCAGCAGGGCCAATGAGACCAGGCCGAGGAAAAGCAGGAAGCCGCCCCGTTCGATTGCCGATCCCGTTTGCCCCCCGTCCATCGGATCAGATGTCCAGGTTTGCCACGTTCAGCGCGTTCGTCTGGATGAACTCGCGGCGCGGTTCGACCACGTCGCCCATCAGGCGGGTGAAGATCTCGTCCGTCACGTCGGCATCTTCGACCTTCACCTGCAACAGGATGCGGTTTTCCGGGTCGAGCGTGGTTTCCCAAAGCTGTTCGGGGTTCATTTCGCCGAGGCCCTTGTAGCGCTGGATTTTCTGGCCCTTGCGCCCGGCCGTCATCACCGCATCGAGCAATTGGGTCGGCAGGGTCAGCGCATCGTCCGAATGGACCTGCGTATCTTCGCCATCGGTACCTTCGCTGTCGTCTGTCTCGGCTTCCGTGCCACTACGGACAAGACGCACGGGCGAGGTATAAACATCGGAAAACTCCTGCGCGATACGGTGCAGCTTGCGTGCTTCTGCGCTCTCGAGGAATGCAGAGTCGATCTCGTGCACGTCGGTGACCCCGCGCCATACGCGGCTGAGGCGGACCTTGCCGTCTGCTCCTGTCTCCGCACTCCAGCGCGCCTCGGGGTCGCCCATCTGGAGATGGGCAGCCGCACTATCGAGTGCCGCCGATCGGTCGCCGTCGGGATCTAGCGCGCCTGCCAGCGCCATCGCTTCAACGAGGTTGGTGTTGTACTTGCGCGGTACGAAGCCGAGCAGGTTGCGCATCCGCAGCCCGTGGTCGACCAGCGCTTCCAGTTCGCCGCCACCACGCGCCGGGCCGCCACTCGATTCGAGCACGCGCCCTTCTAGCCCCTGTGCGATCAGGTAGCGATCATAGGCCGCCTGGTCCTTCAGGTAGACCTCGCTCTTGCCGCGCGCGACCTTGTACAGCGGTGGCTGCGCGATGAAGAGATGCCCGGCCTTGACGATTTCCGGCATCTGGCGGTGGAAGAAGGTGAGCAGCAGCGTCCGGATATGTGCGCCGTCGACATCGGCGTCGGTCATGATCACGATCTTGTGGTAGCGCAGCTTTTCGAGGTTGAATTCGTCGCGCAGGCCCGTGCCCATCGCCTGAATCAGCGTACCGACTTCCTTCGAGGAGATGATCCGGTCGAAACGTGCACGCTCGACGTTGAGGATCTTGCCCTTCAACGGCAGGATCGCCTGCGTCTTGCGGTCGCGCCCCTGCTTCGCCGAGCCGCCTGCGGAATCACCCTCCACCAGGAAGAGTTCGCAATTCTCCGGATTGCGATCCTGGCAGTCGGCAAG
>CATMNW010000039.1 GCA_950071875.1 uncultured Erythrobacteraceae bacterium
TGTTGATCCGATCACCGATGTCACTCTTGCCCTTGAGGGCGACCATGTCCTTGAAGCTCGCGCCGGGCGGGATGGTGATCGGCAAGGGCCTCGCCGAGATGCACGAGAGAGGCAGCGTAGGATCGCCGCTGATGTGGAAGCTCGAGCCCGGCGTGGTCGGGACCCTGGGCGACTGCAAGGCCAACTGGTGCGAGTTTTCGGTCGGCAAGCGGAGCGGCTTCGTCGAAGCAAGCCGCCTCTGGGGGGCGGGCGAGCCCTAGGGCGCGGGCTCTATCCCCTCATCCAGCTTTCGCTAATTCGCTTCGCTCAAAAGCTCCAGCATCCTTCTCCCCCCGGGAGAAGGATAGCGAAGGTTGAGCGCGAAGCGCTTTACCGCAGCTAGGATGAGGGGCCAGAAGCCCCCTTACACCATCTCCACCGCAACGGCCGTGGCTTCGCCGCCGCCGATGCACAGCGAAGCGATGCCGCGCTTCTTGCCCTGCTGTTTGAGCGCGTTGAGCAGCGTCACGATGATCCGCGTGCCGCTCGCGCCGATCGGGTGACCCAGCGCGGTGCCACCACCGTTCACGTTGATCTTGTCATGCGGGATGCCGATGTCGCGCATCGCGAACATGGCAACGCAGGCGAAGGCTTCGTTCACTTCCCACAGGTCGACGTCTTCAGCGCTCCACCCGGTCTGCTCGAGCAGCTTTTTGATTGCACCGATGGGCGCGACGGTGAACTTGCTCGGCTCCTGCGCGTGCGCGGCGAGGCCGACGATCTTCGCCACCGGAGTCTGGCCGTTTTCCTTGGCCACACTTTCGCGGCTGAGGACCACGGCGGCCGCACCGTCCGAGATGCTGGAGGAGGTGGCGGCGGTAATCGTGCCATCCTTCGCGAAGGCGGGGCGCAGCTGCGGAATCTTGTCCGGGTTGCCCTTGCCGGGTGCTTCGTCATGCTCGACCGTGGTTTCGCCCTTGCGGGTGACGATGGTGACGGGGACGACTTCGCCATCGAAGGCACCGCTTTCGATCGCGGCATTGGCGCGGCGCAGCGATTCGATGGAGTAGTCGTCCATTTCCTCGCGAGTCAGCTGGTATTCATTGGCGGTGTCCTGCGCGAAGGTGCCCATCGCGCGGCCTTCCTCGTAGGCGTCTTCCAGCCCGTCGAGGAACATGTGGTCATAGGCGGTGTCATGGCCGAGGCGCGCGCCGCTGCGGTGCTTTTTGAGCAGGTAGGGCGCGTTGGTCATGCTCTCCATGCCGCCCGCGACCACGTAATCAACGGTGCCGCTGGCGAGTGCTTCGGAACCCATGATGACGGTCTGCATGCCGCTGCCGCACACCTTGTTCACGGTGGTCGCCTGCACCGACTTGGGCAGGCCTGCCTTGATCGATGCCTGACGGGCAGGAGCCTGGCCGAGCCCGGCGGGAAGCACGCAGCCCATGTAGGTGCGGTCGAACTTGTCCACCGGCACGCCCGAGCGGTCGACCGCCGCCTTCACCGCCGTCGCGCCGAGATCGGTCGCAGTGGCGTCGGCCAGTGCGCCCTGCATGCTGCCCATCGGGGTGCGCGCATAGGAGAGGATGACGATCGGATCTGCTTCGGAAAACTGGGGCATTGGTAAGCTGTGCCTTTCTGTTGTCGCAACGCTTTGGCTGAATTCGCGTTCGATGTAATAGCACAGCCAAGAAACACAATCGGAGAGCCGAGACATGAGCGAGACCGCACCCCAGACCCTTGATCGCATTCTCGAAACGCAGCGCAGGGCCTTCGTCGCGGCACGGCCGGAGTCGCTCTCGGTTCGGCGCGACCGGATCAAGCGGGCGATTTCGATTCTCTCCGAACATGGCGAGTCGCTCGCCGAAGCGATGAATTCGGACTTCGGCAGCCGCAGCTTCGAAGGCTCGATGATGACGGACATCGTCAGCACGATCGGCTTCGGGAAATACTGCCTCAAGAACATGGAACACTGGGCCGCGCCTGACAAACGCTCGGTCCGCTTCCCGCTTGGCCTGATGGGCGCGAAGGCGGAGGTCCGCTACGAACCCAAGGGCGTGATCGGGATCATGAGCCCGTGGAATTTCCCGGTGAACCTCAGCTTCGGCCCGCTGATGCAGGTGCTCGCCGCGGGCAACCGCGCGATGATCAAGCCGAGCGAATTCACGCCCGCCACCAGCGACCGGATGCGCCAACTGGTCGCCGATGCTTTCGGGGAAGACGAAGTGACGGTGATTACCGGCGGCCCCGATGTGGCGCAGGCGTTCTCCTCGCTGCCGTTCGACCATCTGGTGTTCACCGGATCGACCGAAACGGGCCGGAAGGTCATGGAAGCCGCGGCGAAGAACCTGGTGCCGGTCACGCTGGAATTGGGCGGCAAGAGCCCGACGATCATCGGCAAGGGCGCCGACCTGACCCGCGCGGGTGAACGCATCGCGCTCGGCAAGATGCTCAACGCAGGACAAATCTGCCTCGCGCCCGATTACCTGCTGGTGCCAGAGGATCAGGAAGAAGGCGTGGTCGCGGCGGTGCAGCTGGGCGTCCACGAAATGTACCCCACGCTGCTCGACAACGAGGATTATACCGCGATCATCTCCGACAAGCATTTCGAGCGGCTCAAGGGCATCGTCGAGGACGCGAAAGCCAAGGGTGCCGAGGCGATCGAGGTCAATCCGGGCAAGGAATCGTTCTCGGGCGCGAACACGCGCAAGATGCCGCTCACCATCCTGCGCAACGTCACCGACGACATGAAAGCGATGCAGGAAGAGATTTTCGGCCCGGTGCTGCCGGTGAAGACCTACAAGGCGATCGACGAGGCGATCGACTACATCAACGATCACGATCGCCCGCTAGGCCTGTATTACTTCGGCGGAGGGAAAGAGCAGGAGCGGGTGCTCGAACGCACGATCTCGGGCGGGGTGACGGTCAACGATGTGATCTTCCACATCTCGGTCGACGACATGCCGTTCGGTGGGGTCGGTCCGTCTGGAATCGGTTCGTATCACGGTCCCGAAGGCTTCCGCGAATTCAGCCATGCGCGCAGCACCTATACCCAGCCCAAGATCGACGTGGCCAAGCTGGCCGGGCTGAAGCCGCCCTATGGTTCGGCGGCGAAGAAGGCGATTGCGCGCGAGATGAAATAGCCTCGGCCAAAGGCCATCGCGTCGGCCAGGGCGCAATTTGCATAAATTCCAACGGGTGTTGCACCTCAGGCTCCCTTGCGCCCCGGCGGCGCGGGCCTTAGAGGCGGGCACCGAAAGCCAGACTCTTGGAAATTCGCGTGATCGATCTCGAACAATATCTCCCAATCCTGATGTTCCTGGGCGTGGCGCTGGCCATATCCTGCGTCTTCGTGTTCCTGCCGATGGGCGTCTCACGCCTGACGGGGGTCCATAACCCGACCGCCGACAAGCTCAGCGAGTACGAATGCGGCTTTCCCGCTTTTGAGGAACCGCGCAGCCAGTTCGACGTGCGCTTTTACCTAGTCGCGATCCTGTTCATCATTTTCGACCTCGAAGCGGCGTTCCTGTTTCCGTGGGCCGTCAGCCTCGATTTCACCGGTTGGTCGGGCTGGACCACGATGATGATCTTCATCGGGGAACTCGCCATCGGCCTTGTCTATGCCTGGAAGGTAGGAGCGCTGGAATGGGAGTAGATACCAGCCCCACGAACCCGAAGCTCAATCCGGCGCTGCATGATGCACCGACCGCCCAGCCGGGCGAAGTGCGCCAGCCCGATCAGGAGTATTTCCACGCGCTCCAGACCGAGGTGAACGACAAGGGCTTCCTGCTTACCAGCACCGAAGACCTGTTCCAGTGGGCCCGGACCGGATCGCTGTGGTGGATGACCTTCGGCCTCGCCTGCTGCGCGGTCGAGATGATCCACGTCAACATGCCGCGCTACGACATGGAACGCTTCGGCGTCGCCCCGCGCGCCAGCCCGCGCCAGAGCGACGTGATGATCGTCGCGGGCACGCTGTGCAACAAGATGGCCCCGGCGCTGCGCAAGGTTTACGATCAGATGTCGAACCCCAAGTACGTCATCAGCATGGGCAGCTGCGCCAATGGTGGCGGCTATTATCACTACAGCTACAGCGTCGTGCGCGGCTGCGACCGGATCGTGCCGGTGGACATCTACGTTCCCGGCTGCCCGCCGACCGCCGAAGCGCTGCTTTACGGCGTGATGCAGCTGCAGCGGAAGATCCGCCGCAGCGGGACGGTGGAGCGATAAGGATGGCTGTCCTCCACTCCGCCCCCAAATTCACCCTCATCGACGGCTTGAAAGATACGCTTTCCGGCGCGCTCGGTGATATGCTCGTCGAAGCGAAGGAAGAGCATGGCGAGCTGCTGCTGACGGTGCAGCGCGAGTCGCTGGAAGATGCTCTGCGCCTTTTGCGCGACGAGCATTCGTACCAGCAGCTGATGGAGATCGCCGGGGCCGACTACCCGAGCCGGCCGGAGCGGTTCGAAGTCGTCTACATGCTGCTCAGCCTCACCAAGAACAGCCGCATCATGGTCAAGGTGACCGCTAGCGAGACGACCCCGGTGCCCACCGCGACCACGCTGTGGCCCAATGCGGGCTGGCTCGAACGCGAAGTGTTCGACATGTACGGCGTGGTGTTTGCGGGCAATATGGACCTGCGCCGCATCCTGACCGACTACGGTTTCGAAGGGCATCCCTTCCGCAAGGACTTCCCGCTGACCGGCTATGTCGAGCTGCGCTATTCCGAAGAGGAAAAGCGCGTCGTCTACGAACCGGTCGAGCTCGCGCAGGATTTCCGTCAGTTCGATTTTCTGAGCCCCTGGGAAGGGGCCGATTACGTGCTCCCGGGCGACGAAAAGGCCGAGGGCGATGCCGGGTCTCCGGGCGCGCCGCCGGTCGATGAGCCCAAGACCACCGAGAAACCCGGCCAGACCGGCGCGGGCGAAAAGGCCGACGAAAAGGCTGCCGAACGCGAGAGCGCAGGCGCTCCGGCTGAAGAGGATAGTGGCGTTGCGGATGAGGGCGCGCCCGCCCCGACCGAGGATCGCCCTGACGAACCCGCGCGCAAGGGCAAGTCAGCCGACACCGCGAAGGCGACCGAACCCAAGAAGGGAGGCGACCAATGACCGCGATGGTAATCGAAGAGTCGCCGACCACCAACGACGACGTCATCACCAATTACACGATCAATTTCGGGCCGCAGCACCCGGCGGCGCACGGCGTGCTGCGCATGGTGATGGAGCTCGACGGCGAAATCATCGAACGGATCGACCCGCATGTCGGCCTGCTGCATCGCGGCACCGAGAAGCTGATCGAGCACAAGACCTATCTCCAGGCGCTGCCGTATTTCGATCGGCTCGACTATTGCTCGCCGCTGGCGCAGGAATATTCCTACGTCCTCGCGATCGAGAAGCTGATGAACGTCGAGGTGCCCGTGCGGGCGCAGTACCTGCGCGTGCTGTTCGCCGAACTCACCCGCATCTGCAACCACATGCTCAATATCGGCGCGCACGTGATGGATGTCGGCGCGATGACGCCGAACCTGTGGGTGTTCGAGCTGCGCGAAGACTGCATGAACTTCTTCGAGCGCGCTTCGGGCGCTCGCATGCATAGTGCCTATTTCCGTCCAGGCGGCGTTCATCAGGATGTGCCGGAAAAGCTGCTGGTCGATATCGGCAACTGGCTCGACAACCGTTTGCCCGAACTGTTCGGCGATGCAATGAGCCTCGTGCTCGACAACCGCATTTTCAAGCAGCGCAATGTCGATATCGCGGTCGTGAGCAAGGACGACGCGGTGGCCTGGGGCTTCTCCGGCCCGATGATCCGCGCTGCCGGCATTCCGTGGGACCTGCGCAAATCGCAGCCTTATGACGTTTATGACCGGATGGAATTCGACATTCCCGTCGGTACCAATTCGGATTGCTACGACCGCTTCGTGGTGCGCGTGAAGGAAGTCTACGAGAGCGCGAAGATCATGAAGCAGTGCCTGGCGCAGATGCCGTCCGGCCCGATCTGCTCCGACGACCGCAAGGTTTCGCCGCCGAAGCGCGCCGAGATGAAGCAGTCGATGGAAGCGCTGATCCACCACTTCAAGCTCTACACCGAAGGCTTCCACGTTCCTGCGGGCGAAGTCTATGTCGCCACCGAAAGCCCCAAGGGCGAATTCGGGGTCTACCTCGTCAGCGACGGCTCGAACAAACCTTATCGCTGCAAGATCCGCCCGACGGCCTTCAGCCACCTTCAGGCGATGGACTTCATGGCGCGGGGCCACATGTTGCCCGACGCGACGGCCATTCTCGGTGCGATCGACGTCGTGTTCGGGGAGTGCGACCGTTGAACGCCAAGCGTACGGGCCTTCCCAACCCGGGCGAATTGAGCCCTTCTGCGCGCGCGAGCATGATTGCACGCGCCGATGAACTGGGCCCGTCGACGGAACGGGAAACACGGCTTTATGCGCGCTGGGAAAAGTTTTTCGCCAGGCACGAATTCGTATTGTCTGCGATCGGCCTGGCTTGGTTCTGGCTGTCGATAGCTGTCTGGGCCCGCTGGATCACGCTGCCTGACATTCCGTTCGTTACCGATCGGTTAGTGCTGATCTGGACTGTAATATACAACGTTGGCTGGTGGGGGTACCTCCGGCCGAGGATTGAAAAGCTGAAGGCCGAAGCGCAAGCGGCCAAGGATGAAATGGTAAAGGCCAATGGCTGATCGTTCCCCCGCACCCGACACTCCCGAGCTGCGCGAGCGCTGGGGTGCTTTCGAGTTTACCGAGAGCTACCGCGCGCGCGCCGACAAGGCGATTGCACGCTATCCCGAGGGGCGCCAGCGTTCGGCTGTGATGCCGCTGCTGGACCTTGCCCAGCGCCAGGTCGGTGAGGAAACCGATACGCAGGGCTGGCTGCCGCTGCCGGTGATCGAATATGTTGCCGACTACCTCGACATGCCGGTCATCCGCGTACTCGAAGTCGCCAGTTTCTACTTCATGTACAACATGAAGCCCGTTGGTAAGTACCATGTGCAGGTCTGCGGCACGACGCCCTGCATGCTGCGCGGTTCGGACGGTCTGTTCGAAACCTGCAAGAAGCGCGGCATGAGCAAAGGTCACGTCTCCGAAGACGGGCTGTGGACCCTGACCGAGGTCGAGTGCATGGGCAATTGCGCCACCGCGCCCATGGTCCAGATCAACGACGACAATTACGAAGACCTTACGCCCGAGCGCCTCGATGCAATTCTAGACGAACTGGTTGCGGGGAAGAGCCCCAAGACCGGCACGCAGATCGAAGGTAAGCAAACCAGCGAACCGGAAGGCGGACCGACTACCCTGAAGGAAATGGTCGACGCCAATCACGATTACAGGAAGGAATGGTAATGAGCATTGCCACCATCCTTATCGCGCTGGTTCTTGGCTTCATCGCCTGGAAGGTGCTCGTAGGCCTCGTCAAGTTCGGCGCGCTCGCGATCATCGCGATCGCCGCCATTTATTTCCTCTCGCAAGGGAGCGCATTCTGATGCTGGCCGACAAGGATCGCATCTTCACCAATGTCTATGGTTTCCAGGACTGGGGCCTCAAGGCGGCGCAGCAGCGCGGAGACTGGGACGATACCAAGTCGCTGATCGCGCGCGGCCAGGACAATATCATCGAAGAGATCAAGGCTTCGGGCCTGCGCGGCCGTGGTGGCGCTGGCTTCCCGACCGGTCTCAAGTGGTCGTTCATGCCGAAGGAATCGAAGGACGGCCGTCCCAGTTTCCTCGTCATCAACGCCGACGAATCCGAACCCGGTTCGTGCAAGGACCGCGAGATTATCCGCCACGATCCGCACAAGCTGATCGAAGGCGCGCTGGTCGCTGGCTATGCCATGCGGGCAAGGGCGGCCTATATCTACATTCGCGGCGAGTATATTCGCGAGGCGGAAACGCTCCAGAAAGCTATCGATCAGGCATACGAACACGGCTTGATCGGCAAGAACGCGGCGAAATCCGGTTACGATTTCGATGTGTTCCTGCACCGCGGGGCCGGTGCGTACATCTGCGGCGAAGAAACCGCGATGATCGAGAGCCTGGAAGGCAAGAAGGGCCAGCCGCGCCTCAAGCCTCCGTTCCCGGCAGGCGCGGGGCTCTATGGTTGCCCGACGACTGTCAACAATGTGGAATCGATCGCCGTCGTGCCGACCATCCTGCGCCGCGGCGCATCGTGGTTCAGTTCGTTCGGACGCGAGAACAACAAGGGCACCAAGCTCTTCCAGATCAGCGGCCATGTAAACAAGCCCTGCGTGGTCGAGGAATCGCTGAGCATTCCGTTCAGCGAGCTGATCGAGAAGCATTGCGGCGGCATCATCGGGGGCAAGGACAACCTCCTCGCCGTGATCCCCGGCGGTTCGTCGGTCCCCCTGGTTCCGGCAGAGCAGATCTGGGACGCGCCGATGGATTTCGACGGCCTCAAGGAACTGGGATCGGGCCTCGGTACGGCAGGCGTCATCGTAATGGACAAGTCGACCGACATCGTCCGCGCCATTAGCCGCCTCAGCTATTTCTACAAGCACGAGAGCTGCGGACAGTGCACCCCCTGCCGCGAAGGCACGGGCTGGATGTGGCGCATGATGGAGCGCCTTCGCACCGGCGATGCGGCGATCGAGGAAATCGACATGCTGCAGCAGGTCACCAAGCAGGTCGAAGGCCACACCATCTGCGCGCTGGGCGATGCGGCCGCATGGCCGATCCAGGGCCTCATCCGCCACTTCCGCCCCGAGCTCGAACGCCGGATCGAAGAACACAACGCCAAGTTCGCCGAGGCAGCCGAATGAGCGGTGCAGTCATCATCCGATTGGTATCGATTGCCCTGATCGCACTGGCTGCGCTGATAGCCGTACTTGGCTATGCCGATTACGCGGCAGGCGACACGGCGAAATTCGATTATGCCATTTCATTCGGCGGTCCCCTTCTGATCGGGATCGCCCTGCAACTTTTCGCGCGGGCGAACCTGCGCACCGAAGGATCCCACGATGCCTAAGGTAACCGTAGACGGACAGGAACTCGAAGTCCCCGAAGGCGCGACCGTCCTTCAGGCTTGCGAGCTTGCGGGCAAGGAAATCCCGCGCTTCTGCTATCACGAGCGGCTGTCGATTGCCGGCAATTGCCGCATGTGCCTGGTCGAAGTGAAGCCCGGGCCTCCCAAGCCGCAGGCAAGCTGTGCGCTGCCGGCCACCGAAGGGCAGGAAATCCGCACCGACAGCGAAATGGTGAAGACCGCGCGCGAAGGCGTGATGGAATTCCTCCTGATCAACCACCCGCTCGATTGTCCGATCTGCGACCAGGGCGGCGAATGCGACCTGCAGGACCAGTCGGTCGCCTATGGCCGCGGCGCGACGCGTTATGAGGAAAACAAGCGCGCCGTCACCGAGAAATACATGGGCCCGCTGATCAAAACGGTCATGACCCGCTGCATCCACTGCACCCGCTGCGTGCGCTTCAGCGAGGAAATCGCGGGCGTGGACGAAATCGGCGCGGTCGGTCGCGGCGAGGACATGCAGATCACGACCTATCTGGAACAGGCTGCAGAGCACGAACTGTCGGCCAATGTGATCGACTTGTGCCCGGTCGGCGCGCTCACCTCGCGCCCCTACGCCTTCGAGGCACGTCCGTGGGAGCTCAAGAAGACGCTCAGCATCGACGTGTCGGACGCCGTCGGCGCAAACATCCGCCTCGACAGTCGCGGCCGCGAAGTCATGCGCGCGCTTCCGCGCGTCAATGATGCGGTCAACGAGGAATGGCTGTCGGACAAGGGCCGGTACATGGTCGATGGCCTGTCCAAGCGCCGGCTCGACAAGGTGTTCATGCGCACAAAGGGCGGTCTCAAGCCTGCAAGCTGGGACGAAGCTTTCAAAGCCATCGCAAAGGCAAAGCCGGGCAAGGCCATTGCCGCTATCGCGGGCGACATGGTCGACTGCGAAACGATGTTTGCAGCCAAGTCGCTGCTGAGGGCCTGCGGATCGAACCTGATCGAAGGCCGCCAGACCGGCATGGATTACGACACCTCGAACCTCGCGGCGGTGAACTTCAATTCGACCTTCGAAGGTCTGGAGCAAGCCAAGGCGATCCTGATCGTCGGCAGCCACATCCGTTGGGAAGCTCCGCTGGTCAACGTGCGCATCCGCAAGGCGGTAAAGCGCGGTGCAAAGGTCTTCGTCGTCGGCCCGCATTGGGACACGACCTATCCGGCTGAATTCCTCGGCAACGACCTCGGCGTCCTCAACGACCTGCCGGGCCATGTCGCGGACGCCTTCGAGGGCGCTGATCGCGGCGCGATCATCGTCGGCGGCGGCGCGCTTAAGGGCGCGCATGGCAAGGCGCTGGCTTTGGCGAGCGAATGGGGCGCAGACTTCAACGTGCTGCATTTCTCGGCTGCGCGCATGGGCGGGTTGATGCTCGGCTTTGCGCAGAAGGGCGGGATGAAGGACATCGTCGCTTCCAAGCCGAAGGTCGTCATCAGCCTCGGCGCGGACGAGATGGATTTCGAACCCTTCGCCGACGCGCTCAAGGTTTACATCGGCCACCACGGCGACAAGGGCGCACATGCGGCGGACATCATCCTGCCGGGCGCAAGCTATGCCGAGAAGGACGGAACCTACGTCAACACCGAGGGCCGCGTGCAGTTCGCCGAGAAGGCCGTCTTCGCGCCGGGTGATGCGCGCGAAGACTGGACGATCCTGCGCGCGCTCGCCGATGCGCTGAAGGTCGACGTCGGTTTCGACAGCTTCGCGCAGCTCCAGTCCGCGATGATCGCCGAAGTGCCCGCGCTGGGCGAAGAAGGCCTCGCCGATTATGGCGCGCTTCCCAAGGCCGATGCGAAGGCCAAGGCAGAAGGCAGCATGAGCGCTTATCCGATCAAGGACTTCTACCTCACCAATCCCATCGCCCGTGCCAGCGCGGTGATGCAGCAGTGCTCTGCCGAACTGCTCGGCAGCGGCGAGCTTGCGGAGGCAGCGGAATGACCGAATTCTTCCAGTCTCTCGGCATGAATTACGAATTCGCGTGGTTCACCGCCACCATCGCGGGCATCCTGCTGATCGCGCTGCCTCTGATGCTGGCCGTCGCCATGATCATTTACGTCGACCGCAAGGTCTGGGCGGCGATCAACCTGCGCCGCGGCCCCAACGTGGTTGGCCCGTTCGGCCTGCTCCAGAGCTTCGCCGATGGCCTCAAGGTGTTCCTGCAGGAAACCATCATCCCGAGCGCGGCCAACAAGGGCATCTTCATCCTCGCGCCGATCGTCACCTTTACCGTGGCGCTTATGGCCTGGGCGGTCATCCCGTTCGATGCGGGCGTGGTGCTGGCGAACATCAACGTCGGCCTTCTCTATGTCCTCGCGATCAGTTCGCTCGGCGTTTATGGCGTGGTCATGAGCGGGTGGGCGAGTAACTCGAAATACCCGTTCTTCTCGGCCATGCGTGCTGCTGCACAGATGATCAGCTACGAAGTCTCGATCGGCTTCATTCTTGTCTGCGTGGTTCTGTTTGCCGGAACGTTCAACCTTTCCGGCATCGTTGCCTCGCAGCAGGAATTCGGCCTCGGCATCATCAATGCCTATGTCGTGCACCCGCTGATCTTTCCGATCTGGGTGATGTTCTTCATCTCCTGCCTTGCAGAAACGCAGCGCGTGCCCTTCGACCTTACCGAGGCGGAGAGCGAGCTCGTCGCGGGTTACCAGACCGAGTACAGCTCGATGAGCTTCGCGCTGTTCTGGCTGGGTGAATACGCCAACATCCTGCTGATGTGTTCGCTCAATACGGTCCTGTTCTTCGGTGGCTGGCTGCCGCCGCTCGATATCGACCTTATCCCGTGGTTCGATATTCCGGGCATCGTGTGGTTCCTGCTGAAGACGTTCTTCTTCTTCTTCATGTTCAGCTGGGTCATGGCGACCGTCCCGCGCTACCGCTACGACCAGCTGATGCGCTTGGGATGGAAGGTCTTCCTGCCGCTCAGCCTGTTCTTCGTCGTTGTTATTTCCGGATATCTCATGGCCACCGGCCACTATGGAGCCGCCGCATGAGCGTCGCGCATCTGATCAAGTCGTTTACCCTGTGGGAGTTCGTGAAGGCACATGCCCTCACGCTGAAGTACTTCTTCAAACCCAAGGTCACGATCAACTACCCGTTCGAAAAGAACCCGATCTCGCCCCGTTTCCGCGGCGAGCACGCGCTGCGCCGTTATCCCAACGGGGAAGAGCGCTGTATCGCGTGCAAGCTGTGCGAGGCCGTGTGCCCCGCGCAGGCGATCACGATCGAGAGCGAACCGCGCGAAGACGGCAGCCGCCGCACGACGCGCTATGACATCGACATGACCAAGTGCATCTACTGCGGTTTCTGCCAGGAAGCCTGCCCGGTCGATGCCGTGGTCGAAGGGCCGAACTTCGAATACGCGACCGAAACGCGTGAAGAACTGCTCTACGACAAGGCGAAACTGCTGGCCAACGGGGACAAGTGGGAGCGGGCGATCGCCGCGAACCTTGAAGCCGATGCGCCGTATCGCTAACCGCCGCGCCAACGAGAAACGGGGCCAATGATTCAGACTATCGCCTTCTACCTGTTCGCTGCACTGGTCGTGGCCAGCGCCGTCATGGTGATCATGGCGCGCAACCCGGTCCA
>CATMNW010000040.1 GCA_950071875.1 uncultured Erythrobacteraceae bacterium
GGGCCGGCGGCTTCCTCACCGAAGGCGAGACGGTCAACACCCAGCTCACCAAGCTCGACTAAGCACGGGACAGGTCCATGAACTTCCGCAACATCTCCGCCTGGTCGATCCGCAACCCGGTCATTCCGCTGGTCGCCTTCACCGCGCTGCTGTTTGCGGGCCTCATCAGCTTCGCCCGGATGGACGTGGTCAACAACCCGGACATCGAATTCCCGGCCGTGAACGTCTCGATCTCGCAGCCGGGTGCAGCACCGACCGAAATCGAGAACCAGATCACCCAGCGGGTCGAATCCGCCGTGCGCTCGATCAATGGTGTGAACTCGATCAATTCCACCGCCCGCGAGGGCAATTCGAATACTTTCATCGAATTCGAAATCGGTACCGATCCCAATGATGCGGTCGCCGAAGTCAAGAACGCGGTCGACACGATCCGCGGTTCGCTGCCCGACGGGATCCTTGAACCCCGCGTTACGAAGGAAGAAATCGCCGGCGGCTTCCTGGCAATCTATGCCGTCGAAGCCGACGACATGACCATCGAAGGGCTGAGCTGGTTCATCGATGATTCCGTCGCCAAGCAGCTGCTCGGCATCGAAGGCATGGCGGAAGTCAACCGGTTCGGCGGGGTCGACCGCGAGATCGAAGTGATCCTCGACCTGCCGAAGATGCAGGCGCTTGGCGTTACCGCCAGCCAGATCAACGGCGTCCTGCGCCAGAGTAATATCGACGCGGCGGGCGGCATGGCCGAAGTTGGCGGTACGCGCCAGTCGGTGCGCGTGCTCGGCAACAGCGACGATGCCTACGAACTCAGCCAGCGGCAGATCCAGATCGGCGGTGGCCGCACGGTCAAGCTGGCGGACGTCGCCACCGTTCGTGACGGCTATTCCGAACGCACGTCGATCAGCACGGTGCGCGACAAGGAAGTCGTCAACTTCGCGATGAGCCGCGCCAAGGGCGCGTCCGACGTGACCGTTTATGAGGAAGCGCTGGTCCGGATCGAGGAGATCGAGGCAGCTAACCCGGGGGTCAAGTTCATCCCCCTGTTCAACACGGTGAAGTACACCAAGGAACAGTATGAAAGCGCCATGGCGGCCATGATCGAAGGTGCGATCCTGGCAGTCGTCGTGGTGTTCTTCTTCCTGCGGGACTGGCGTGCCACGGCGATTTCCGCAGTAGCCATCCCGCTTTCCGCCATCCCGACATTCTGGTTCATGGACCTTCTGGGCTTCAACCTGAACCAGCTATCGCTGCTTGCCCTGGCACTGGTTGCCGGCGTTCTGGTCGACGATGCGATCGTGGAGATCGAGAACATCGTCAGACACATGCGAATGGGCAAGACCGCCTATCAGGCCAGTATCGACGCGGCCGACGAAATCGGCCTGCCCGTGGTGGCGACCAGTTTCTGTATCGTCGCCGTGTTTTTCCCGGTTGGCGCGATGCCGGGGATTTCCGGCCAGTTCTTCAAGAACTTCGGCTTCACCGTCGTGGTCGCCGTGCTCATGTCGCTGGCCGTGGCCCGCATGATCACCCCGATGCTTGCGGCCTATTTCCTGAAAGCGCACGGCGAGGCGACCCACGGCGAAGGCCCGATGATGGACCGCTATATGCGCATCCTCGGCTGGTCGCTTGACCGCGGCAAGATGTATGCAATGCGCGATGGTATCGAAGGCCCGCGTCATCGCTGGCTCTACGTCCTGTCGCTTCTGCTCGTTGTAATCGGGGCGCTGGTCGTTTCGGCTATGGTGACCTTCATGGTTTCCGGCATGATCCAGGAACTCAAGCTCACCGACATGATTGCCGGGCCCGAAGCCAATTTCTTCGAAAGCCTGGTTGCCAAGGTCGTCGGCGTCCTGCAGCTGGCCGTCGCTCTGCTGGCGGGTTTTCTCGCCCTGCTGGCATTCTTCCGGATCACCGGCTTCATTGTCCGCCGCTTCGGCAGCCACATGACGCAGGCATGGCAGTATCTCTATGCCCGCTTCCTCGACCACCGCGTGTGGATGCTGGGCGTCGGGTATTTCTCGCTCCTCCTGACGATCCTGCTATTTGGCGTCGTTCCTGCGCAATTCCAGCCACTGGCGGATGACGAGAACAGCCGCATTGAAATCGAGATGGTGCCCGGCACTACGCTGGAAACCACGCAGCGCGTTACCGATCAGGTGGCCGACCTGCTTTACGAACAGCAGGAAGTCGATCTCGCGCTTGAGCGCGTTCGCGAAGGCCAGGCGACGATCTACATCACCCTGCGGGAAGACCGCGAACGCAGTTCGATCGATTTCGAACGCAGCCTTTCGGTCGAACTTGCGCAGATCCCGGATGCACGGGTGCGCTTCGCATCGCAGTCGGGCGGCTTCGGTTCAGGGCGCGACATGACCGTCATGCTGGCAGGCTCCGATCCCGAACTGCTCAACGAAACCGCCGCCACGCTGGTGGAGCAGATGAAGGGCATCGACCTGTTGGTCGCGCCGCGCATCAGTGCCGATATCAATCGGCCCGAACTGATCATCACCCCGCGTGAAGACCTGGCTGCCGAACTGGGCGTGACCACGGTGGCACTGAGTCAGACGATCCGTATCGCAACCATGGGCGAGATCGAACAGAACGCTGCCAAGTTCTCGCTGTCGGATCGCCAGATCCCGATACGAGTCAAGCTGCCCGAACAATCGCGCGAAAATCTCGAAACGATCAGGAACCTGCCTGTCCAGACCGCAAGCGGCGGATCGGTGCCGCTCTCGCGCGTCGCCGAAGTGACCTTCGGATCGGGGCCGACGACGATCCAGCGTTACAACCAGAACCGCCGTATCCTGGTCGGCGCCGACTTGGCCCAGGGCGTAGTCAAGGGCGAGGCGCAGGAACTGGTCGATGCGCTGCCGATCCTTCAGGACCTGCCGCAGGGCGTCATCCGCGACGTGGTCGGCGAAGATGAATGGCAGCAGGAACTGATGACCAGCCTGCTGATCGCCATCGTTTCCGGCTTCCTGCTGGTGTTCGCCGTGCTGGTGCTGCTCTACAAGCGCCTGATGAGCCCGCTGGTCAACATGGCCTCGTTGCTTCTCGCTCCGCTGGGCGGCATCCTGCTGGTCTGGCTGGTCGGCCAGCCGCAATCCATGCCGGTCTATATCGGCGTGCTGCTGCTGCTTGGCATCGTGTCGAAGAACTCCATCCTGCTGATCGACTTCGCGATCGAGGAAATGGATAAGGGAACCCGCAAGCTGCACGCCATTCTCGATGCCGGCCACAAGCGCGCACAGCCCATCGTCATGACGACGGTCGCCATGACCGCCGGCATGGTGCCGACCGCACTTTCCGGCGTGCTGGGCAGCGGTGACGGCGCATTCCGCGCACCGATGGGTGCGATGGTGATCGGCGGACTGACGCTTTCCACGCTGCTGACGTTGTTGATCGTACCTGCAGGCTTCAGCCTTGCCGACGGTTTCGAGAAGCGCGCAGGTCCATGGTTGCGCACGCGCATGCTTACCTACAAGGAAGGCGACGATACGCGCCCCTACAAGGGTAGCGGCCAGGACCAGCCCGGGGTCGAACCGGCGGAGTGAGCGGAAAACCACCCGCGGGCGTACCAGTCACAGGCCCCTCGATAACGCCCGACCGGGCCCGCATGATGCGGCGCACGGCAACGGGCCTCATCGTCCTGATGGCAGCCCTGTTCCTGTGGTCGGGCCGTTATCTCGGCATGCACCCGGCCTGGGGCTATCTCCATGCCTTTGCCGAAGCTGCCATGGTCGGGGGCCTGGCCGACTGGTTCGCCGTGACGGCATTGTTCCGCCATCCGCTGGGCTTGCCGATCCCGCACACGGCGATCATCCCGGAGAACAAGGACCGCATCGCCGATACGATGGCGGGTTTCCTGCGCGAGAATTTCCTGACACCGGCAGTGGTCGGCCGCCGCATGGGTGCGATGAACCTGGCAGGGGCAGTCGGCAGCTATCTCGCCGATCCCAATTCGGCAAAGGATTCGCGCATTCGTGCAGGCGCTGGTGAGCTGGCTATCGAAGTGCTCGAATCCCTCGATCCCGACCGGCTTGGCGGGCAGGTGCGCAGCGGTATCAAGAGCCAGCTGGGCAAGCTCGACATCGCGCCGCTTCTGGGCGGGATGTTGCAGGCGATGATTGCCGACGGGCGGCACACGGTGCTGATCGACAAGATCATCCGCTGGGCGGGGCTCGTGCTGGAAGACAACGAGAGCCTCGTGCGCGATATGGTCCACCGGCGCGCCAACGCCGTTCTCCGCCTGACGGGGCTGGACGAGCGGCTGGCGAATTCGGTTATCGACGGTCTTTACAAACTGCTCGCCGAAGTTCTCGTCGATCCGAACCATCCCCTGCGCGACAAGATCGAGGAAGGGATGCAGGAACTCGCCCGTGGCCTGCGCGAGAATCCCGAGATGCAGGAGCGTGTCGAGCGCATGAAGCGCGAACTGCTCGAAAACCCGGCCATCGGCGAATGGTGGCAGGGCGTATGGGAGCGGCTACGCGCCAATCTGATCACCACCATCCGCAACTCGGGCGGCACCGGCCATGGCTATATCGGCGAGACGATGGGCGAACTGGGCGCAGCCCTGCGCGACGATGACCGCCTGCAGCGCCAGGTCAACCGCTTTGCCCGCCGTACCGCCGTCGGTATCGCCACGCGCTACGGCGACCAGATCGTCCGCCTCGTGTCCGAAACCGTGAAGCGCTGGGATGCGCAGACCATTACCGATCGCGTGGAAAGCGCCGTGGGCCGCGACCTCCAGTTCATCCGCATCAACGGCACGCTGGTTGGTGGGCTGGTCGGCATGACCATCCACACGCTCGACGTTTACGTGCTCTGATACGAAAAGGGCGGACCTTCCGGCCCGCCCCTCGAATTCGATGATCGTACGCGATCAGAGCTTTTCGGTCAGCTCCGGCACGATCTTGTAGAGATCGCCTACGAGGCCGATGTCGGCCACCTGGAAGATCGGCGCATCCTCATCCTTGTTGATGGCGATGATGGTCTTGGAATCCTTCATCCCCGCAAGATGCTGGATAGCGCCCGAAATGCCGATTGCGAAATAGACTTCGGGGGCCACGATCTTGCCGGTCTGGCCGACCTGGTAATCGTTAGGGACATAGCCCGCATCGACCGCGGCGCGCGATGCACCGATGCCGGCACCGAGCTTGTCGGCGAGCGGGGTGATGACCTGTTCGAAAGTCTCGGCGTCCTTCAGCGCGCGGCCACCCGAAACGATGACCTTGGCACTGGTGAGTTCCGGACGGTCGCTCTCGGCGATTTCTTCGCTGACGAAGGTCGAGATGCCGGCATCGGCCGGACCGGAGATTTCCTCCACCGTGCCCGAACCGCCTTCGGTAGCGGCCTTGTCGAAGGCCGTACCGCGAACGGTGATGACGAGCTTTTCGTCGGAGCTTTCGACGGTGGCGATGGCATTGCCGGCATAGATCGGACGGGTGAAGGTCTTTTCGCCTTCGACCGAAAGGATGTCCGAAATCTGCATCACGTCGAGTAGGGCTGCGACACGCGGTGCCACGTTCTTGCCGGTGGTGGTGGCAGGCGCCACGAAAGCGTCGTGATGGCCCATCTGGTCTGCGATCAGCGGGGCGACGTTTTCGGCCAGGCCGTGTTCGTAAGCGGGATCGTCGGCAAGGTGGACCTTTCCGACGCCTTCGATCTTGGCGGCTTCATCCGCGACAGCGCGGCAGCCCGAACCTGCGACCAGCAGATGGACTTCGCCAAGCTTCGAAGCGGCGGTCACCGCAACCAGCGTGGCGTCGGCGACTGCGGAATTGTCGTGTTCGACCCAAACGAGGGTTTTCATATCTGTGTTCCTTCTCGTCTTTTGGGGGTTCAGGCGATGCCGAGAGCTTTGATCTTGGCGACCAGCGCATCGACGTCTTCGACCTTTTCACCGGCCTGACGAACCGGCGGCTCGGAGACATTGGTGGTCTTCAGGCGCGCTGCGGTATCGACACCGTAATCGGCCGGGCTCTTGGTATCGAGCGGCTTCTTTTTCGCCTTCATGATGTTCGGCAGCGAAGCATAACGCGGTTCGTTAAGGCGCAGGTCGGTGGTGACGATGGCCGGCATCGTCAGCTTGACGGTCTGCAAGCCGCCGTCGACTTCGCGCTTCACGGTGACGCTGTCACCATCGACTTCGACCGTGTTGGCGAATGTGCCCTGCGGACGGCCCATGAGGGCTGCGAGCATCTGGCCGGTCTGGTTCGAATCGTCGTCGATCGCCTGCTTGCCGAGCATGACGATGCCGGGCTGTTCCTCTTCGGCGATAGCCTTCAGGATCTTGGCAACGGCCAGCGGTTCGACTTCATCGTCGGTTTCCACCAGGATCGCGCGATCGGCGCCCATAGCCAGTGCAGTGCGCAGGGTTTCCTGCGCTTTGGCCGGACCGACGCTGACAGCGATGATTTCTTCGGCCTTGCCCGCTTCCTTGATGCGGATGGCTTCCTCGACGGCAATTTCGTCGAACGGGTTCATGCTCATCTTGACGTTGGCCAGATCGACGCCCGAACCGTCGGCCTTGACCCGCGGCTTGACGTTGTAATCGATCACCCGCTTGACGGGGACGAGGATTTTCATGCGAGTACCTTCCTCTCGATTGAAATATGTGGCGCCCGCCTAGCTTGCGTTTACGTAAACGTCAAGTTGGGCAGCCGCAGAATTGCGCGACACTCGGGCTGTTCCTCGCGCGGGGCGCAGGGCAGGTCAAGCGGCGCGAAGCCTTGCCTTTACTATGGTTGAGGGAAGCCTTGGTTTCCGGTCGCAACGACGGGATGTGCCGCAGCCGCGCCTGACCCCTGCGTTAAAGCGAAACGAGCTGCGGGTCTTTTCGGACAGGCACCGCCTGCAACCCGATGCTGGCAGCTTCCCATCAGCCCAAAAAAAAGCCCGCGATGGCGCGGGCTTCTCGAAGCTGCGTGGAAGAATGCTCGCGCAGCGGTTGCAAGGCCCGTCGGCGGGCAGCGAAACAGGTCCGCTGCCCGTGCCGGATCAGGCGGCCTTCTTTACCTCGGCCACGATCTTGCGGGCGGCGTCGCCCAGATCGTCGGCCGGGACGATCGGCAGGCCCGAATTGGCAAGGATGTCCTTGCCCTTGTCGACATTGGTACCTTCGAGGCGGACCACCAGCGGCACGTCCAGCTCGACTTCCTTGGCCGCGACCACAATGCCTTCCGCGATGGTGTCGCAGCGCATGATGCCGCCGAAGATGTTGACCAGGATGCCTTCGACTGCGGGATCCTTGAGGATGATCTTGAACGCAGCGGTCACCTTTTCGGTGGTGGCACCGCCGCCAACATCGAGGAAGTTGGCCGGGAAGGCACCGTTCAGCTTGATGATATCCATCGTCGCCATGGCGAGGCCTGCGCCGTTCACCATGCAGCCGATGTTGCCGTCCAGCTTGATGTAGGCAAGATCGTACTGGCTGGCTTCGACTTCCGCCGGATCTTCTTCCGTTTCGTCGCGCAGGCCTTCCACGTCCTTGTGGCGGAACAGCGCGTTGCCATCGAAGCTCATCTTGGTGTCGAGGACGAGGAGGTTGCCGTCCTTCGTTTCGACCAGCGGATTGATCTCGAGCATTTCGCAATCGAGATCCATGAACGCGGTGTAGAGCTGCTTCGCCAGCTTCTGCGCCTGCTTGTTGAGATCGCCGTCCAGCTTGAGGGCGAACGCCACCGCGCGGCCATGATGCGGCATGAAGCCCTGCGCCGGGTCGATGGTGATCGTGGTGATCTTTTCAGGCGTGTTGTGAGCCACGTCCTCGATATCCATGCCGCCTTCGGTCGACACGATCATGGCAACCTTGCCGGTGGCGCGATCGACCAGCATCGACAGGTAGTATTCTTCGGCGATGTCCACGCCATCGGTCACATAGAGGCGATTGACCTGCTTGCCGTCGTCACCGGTCTGGATGGTGACCAGCGTGTTGCCGAGCATTTCGCGGGCATTCGTTTCCACGTCCTCGATGCTTTTCGACAGGCGGACGCCGCCGCTTGCATCGGGGCCCAGTTCCTTGAATTTGCCCTTGCCGCGGCCACCGGCGTGGATCTGCGCCTTCACGACATAGAGCGGGCCGGGAAGCTGTTTCGCCGCTTCCACCGCTTCTTCGACGGTGAGGGCGGCATGACCGGCGGGAATGCCGATGCCATACTTCGCGAGCAGTTCCTTGGCCTGGTATTCGTGAATGTTCATGAAAGCTTCGTCCTTCGCGTAATGCGCGTTCCGGGAAAGGGATTTGCAAGCGCCCTAAGCATGTCTGGAGGCGCTTGAAAAGGGCTGCATTCGCGTCCACTGCCTGCGCATCGCCACATGATCGACAGCAAGCGCCTCGAATCCATCGTCTCAGAAGCGGGACGCATCGCCTACGACCTGTGGCCGGGGGCGGGCAACGATCTCGATTCGTGGGAGAAAAAGCCGGGCGATCCGGTGTGCGAAGCCGATCTGGCGGTCGATGCCTTCCTCAAGCGCGAACTGGGCGCGCTGCTGCCATCGGCCGGCTGGCTGTCGGAAGAAACCGCCGATGATGCGGCACGAATCGAACACGATCTTATCTGGCTGGTGGATCCGGTCGACGGGACGCGCGATTTCATCCGCGGCCGGACGGGATGGGCCGTATCGGTGGCCCTGATCAGCGGCGGACGTCCGCTGATTGGCACGCTGTGCGCACCGGCACGCGGCGAAACTTGGCAGGCGGTCGCGGGACAGGGTTCGTTCCGCAATGGGGAACGGCTGACAGCCTCCCGCAGGACTGAATTTGCAGGTGCGCGCGTGCCTGCGCACGATCTGCCGAAGACCGATGCCGATCTGGTGAAGGTCGACCAGCCCAATTCGATTGCGCTGCGGATCGCCATGGTCGCAGCCGACGAGGCCGATCTCGTCGCGACGCTGCGCTGGGGTTTCGAATGGGATATCGCCGCTGCGGGCATGATCGCGCGAGAGGCGGGCGCGGCGGTTACCGATGCCTATGGCAACAAGCTCGACTACAACAAGCGCGACCCGCGCGCTTTCGGCATACTGGTGAGCGCACCCGACATTCACGGTGCCGCGGTGGAGCGGCTGGCGAATAGGTTGGGGTAGGGGTCTGTGTTGCGTGCACCTTCGACAATTGTCGAAGGTTTTTTCCGCCATACACACGCACATAAAAAGAGGGCCGACCCGAAGGCCGACCCTCTGGCAGTCTGTGCGACTTTCCCGAAGGTCCCGGGTTTTTTTACATTCCCTGTGCCTGTGCGGCATCGACATCCTGCTGGTCGAAGGGAATGATCTTGATTTCGACGCGGCGGTTGAGCGGCTCGTTGACATTGTCGCCGGTCTGGACCGCGAGGCGTGTTTCGCCGAAGCCCATCCAGCGGATACGCGAGGAATTGACCCCGCGGCTGATCAGGTAGTTGGCAACCGCCTGTGCGCGCTGTTCAGACAGGCGCTGGTTCGATTCGGCCGAACCGGTGGTGTCGGTGTAGCCGTAAACGTCGACCAGGCTGCTCGGGTACTGCGTCAGGCTGGATGCGACACGGTCGAGCAGGTCGCGGAAGCCGGGCGAAATCGCGTAGCTGCCGGTGGCGAAGGTCACGCCATCGGGCAGGTTGACGAGGATTGCTTCGCCGCCATCGGTGGCGGTAACGTCGACGCCCGAACCGGCGGTCTGTTCTTCCAGTTCCTTGATCTGCTGGTCCATCCGGTAGCCGACCACGCCGCCGGCAACACCGCCGGCTGCCGCGCCAACGATACGTCCGGTCTTGCCGCCGATGACACCGCCCAGCAGGCCACCAACGATGGCACCACCGGCGCCGCCCAGAACGGTGCGCGAAACCTTGCGCTCGCCGGTGTTGGGATCGGTGACGCAGGCTGAAACGGTCATCAGCGAAACGGCGGCGAGGCTTGCGGTGAGGATACGCGACTTCTTCATATTCTGGTCCCTTTTACTGGCGGTTGCGGACGACAAACTGTCCGAAACCGCGCGAGTGGTGCCGGACGCGCCCACCCGCGTCTCTGTTCCTGCAACCGACCAGCGCCAACACCGTTCCACCGCAAGCGCAGATAAACCGCGCGAGAACGCTGGCAGCGCCGGTCTTTTGTGCTAGCGAGCGGGTGTGACACCCTTTCCCTGGACAGACCTGCTGATCATCGCCGGGCTCATCGTGCTCAACGGCGTCTTCGCCATGAGCGAACTGGCCATCGTTTCCGCGCGCACCGCGCGCCTGAGGTCCGCCGCCCAGCAGGGGAATGGCGGGGCGAGGATCGCGATCGACCTCGCCGCGGAGCCGGGCAAGTTCCTGTCCACCGTGCAGATCGGCATCACGCTGATCGGCATCGTCGCCGGCGCCTATTCGGGATCGAGCCTGGGCGGACCGGTGGGCGAGCGGCTGGCCGCTGTCGGCGTTCCGGCCGATTGGGCACCGCAGGCAGGCTTTGCCACCGTCATCGCGCTGACGACCTATCTCAGCCTCGTGATCGGAGAGCTGGTGCCCAAGCAGGTCGCCCTTCGCGCGGCCGTTCCCATCGCCATCGTCATGGCGCGCCCGATGGCCCTGCTGGCCAAGGTCGCCGCGCCGCTGGTGTGGTTGCTCGATGCCTCGTCGGGCGTGCTGATTCGCCTTCTCGGGGTGAGGCCCGCGGGCCAGAGTGCCGTCACCGCAGAAGAGCTGCACATGCTGTTTGCCGAGGCGACCCGTTCGGGCGTGATCGAGCACGAACAGCACCAGATGCTGCAGGGCGTCGTGCGGCTGGCGCAGCGCCCGGTGCGCGAAGTGATGACCCCGCGCATCGAGGTCGACTGGATCGACATCGCGGCGGACGAAAAGGCGATCCGCGCCGTGCTTGACGAAAGCCCGCATTCGCTGCTGCCGGTGGTCGAAGGCTCGGCCGACAAGGTGCTGGGCGTGGTCAAGGTGCGCGAGATCCTCACCCGGCTGGTGGCCAAGCAGAAGGTCGACCTCGCCGCTCTCATGATCAAGGCGGAAGTCGTCCCCGACCAGCTCGATGCGGTCGATGCCCTGCGCGTGCTGCAGCAGGCCGAAGTCGCGATGGCGATGGTCCATGACGAATACGGCCACCTCGACGGGATCGTCACGCCGGTCGACCTGCTGACCGCGCTGGTCGGCGATTTCGTGAGCGACAAGGATCCCGGCGATTCGCCCGGTATCGTGGAGCGCGAGGACGGAAGCCTGCTCATCTCCGGCTCGCTATCGGCCGATACCCTCGCCGACCGGCTCGACATCGAATATGGCGACGATCGCGAATTCGGTACGGCGGCTGGCTATGCCCTGCACGTGCTCAAACGCCTGCCGGGCGAAGGCGATCACTTTACCGACCAGGGCTGGCGCTTCGAAGTGGTCGACATGGACGGCCGCCGGATCGACAAGCTGATGGTGAGCGAAGAGAACCCGCAGGCTCCTACCGAGGGTTAGGAAAGTTTTTGTGTTGCGCACCCGCATCCGCGGGCGCGTCCTCGCTAGACGTGCAGCAAGCTGCACCCGCTGCGGGCGGGCGTGCAGGTGGCCTTTGGCCAGCGCACCAAAGGTGCACTTCCGCCCTTGCCGTCTGCTAGTCGCGGACGGAACCAGCGCGTTCCATTGGGTTTGGCGATGATTTCCGAGCCGAAGGCGAGGCAAGGCCAATCGGCCGCCCGCAGCGACGCGGACGAAGTCCGCATGAGCGAGGATAGCCTAAGGCCGCGGATGCGGCCGCCGGCGCCTGAGGCTCAGCAAAAATTACCCCGGAATAACCGCGCTCGCAGTTGCACCGTCACCCTCGGGGGCGGCGATGATGTCGCGGGTCACGGTGCCCTTGGCGACCGTGGCGGTGTCAGGATCCCCGATCGCGCTGCGGATGCCCGGATCGGCCGTGCCGGCGCGTTCCAGCACGCTGGTTTCCACGGTGCTGCGGGCCTGCGGGCCGCCGAAGATCGCTTCGAGCGTCTGCGCAGCAGCGCTGCCTTCGGTCGGGCGCGGGGCGCCGGGCTGCGGCGGCGTGAGGTTGAAATCGGGCGGCACTACCAGCGGGGCGGCGCGCTGCACGGCAAATTCATCGGGCCGGTCGCGGTTGAGCAGGCCGCCATTGCCGCACGCTGCGGTCATGGCGCCAAGGCCGGCAATGAGGGCGATACGGGCGAATTTGGTCATCACTTGCTCTCCGCGGCATCGGCCGCCTTGCTGTTCATGAGGCCATCGACCTCGTCTTCGTCCTTGTCGCGCATGAAGAACGCACGCGCAAGTACGATGACTACGCCGATGGTAATAGCCGCATCGGCTACGTTGAAAATGAGGAAGGGGCGGAATTCCCCGAAATGCAGGTCGGCAAAATCGACCACATATCCAAGGTCGTAACGGTCCTTGATGTTCCCCAGCGCCCCGCCGAGGATGAAGGACAGGGCGACGATGTCGCCAAGCAGTTTCTCGCGCAGCATCCACACCGTCACGACAACGGCGATCAGGGCGGTCACCAACACCAGGCCCCAGCGCATTTCGGGCGAGGTCGCTTCGA